>DASVIK010000265.1:0-6484 GCA_036382135.1 Candidatus Limnocylindrales bacterium
ACGGATCACACCCGCCTGATGACCACCCGCTCGGGCGTCCAGAACACGATCATCTACGACCCGCCGCGGATCCTCGAGCGCTACGGCCTGCGTCCGGACCAGATCGTCGACTTCAAGGCGCTCAAGGGCGACAGCACGGACAACGTGCCCGGCGTGCCCGGTGTCGGCGAGAAGACCGCGGCCAAGCTGATCGTCCGCTGGGAAGGCCTCGACGCCATGTACGAGCACATCGACGAGGTCGAACCGGTCAAGCTCCGCGAGCCGCTGCTCACCGCCAGGGAACGGGTCCTCGACAGCCGGGAACTGATGCGGATCGTGCGCGACCTGCCGGTCGAGCTCGACCTCGAGGCGGCCCGACTCGGCGACTACGACCGCGACACGGTCGTCCGCCTGTTCCGCGAATACGAGTTCCGGACGCTGATCGAGCGCCTGCCGCCGCTCAGTGGCGAGCGGGCCGACGAGACGGTGTTCGCGCTGCGTGCCGAGACGGCCGATGGCTCGTTCCCGGCGGCCCAGGTGGCCGGGCGGGCGGCACCGGACGGCGGTGGCGCTGCCGCGGGCAACGGTCGACGGCCTGGCGAGGCGGGCGCACGTCGGCCGTCGCTCCTCGGCGAGGCATCGGGGCTCCAGCTCTCGATGGACTTCGACGCATTGGGGGCCGGCGGCGGACGCTCGGGACCCGCCCTCGGATCTGCTCCCGCGACCCGGATCGTGGACGCCGCGTCGCTCGACGCGCTGCCCGCGGAGGATCCGCGGGACGCCCTGGCGGCGCTCATCGCCGATCCGGGACGCATCGCGCTTGTGGACGAGGTCGCCGTTCCGGACCTGCGGGCGTGGCTCGCCACGCAGCCGGCGGTCGGCGTCGCGCTCCTCCAGGACGATCCGCGACCGCGGCGGGGGACAGCCCTGGCGCTCGGGGTGGCCGGCACGGATGGACGCACGATCGCCGCCGAGGGTCCGGCCGCGGCCGAGGCGCTGCGGCGCCTCCTCGGCGAGGTCGGCGTGCCGCTCGTCGGCCATGAGGTCAAGCCGCTGCTCGTGGTGGCCGCCGGGGCCGGCGAGGACCTCCCCGGCGTGGCGTTCGACACACAGGTCGCCGCCTACCTGCTTAACGCGAGCCTCCGCAGCCAGACGATCGCGGACATCGTGGCCGAGCAGCTCGACCTCATCCTGCCGGACCCGGCCGGCCTCAGCCCGGCGTCCCGGGCGGGGCTCGACGCGCTCTCGGCGATCGCCGCCCGTCCGCCCCTCGAGCGCGCCCTCGTCGCCGAGAAGCTCGACCGTCTCTTCGCCGAGATCGAGCTGCCGCTCATCCCCGTCCTCGCCCGGATGGAGGCGACCGGTGTCGCCATCGACCGGGATCGCCTGTCCGCCCTGGCCACCGAGTTCGGCGCGGAGATCTCACGCCTGGAGGCCGAGATCTACGTCGACGTCGGCCACGAGTTCAACCTCGGCAGCCCGAAGCAGCTCGAACAGGTCCTCTTCTTCGAGCTCGACCTGCCGAAGGGCAAGCGGACCAAGACCGGGTTCTCGACCGATGCCTCGGTGCTCGAGGACCTCCGGCCGGCCCACCCGATGATCGAGAAGCTCCTCGACTGGCGGACATACACGAAGCTGCGCTCGACCTACGTCGAGGCCCTGCCGACGCTCATCGCCGAGGTCGACGGGCGGCTCCACACGACGTTCCACCAGGCGGTGGCCGCCACCGGGCGGCTCTCCTCGTCGGATCCCAACCTCCAGAACATCCCGATCCGGACGGAGCTCGGCCGGCGCATCCGCCGCGCGTTCGTGGCCGGGGGGCCGGACGTCGTGCTCGTGGCGGCCGACTACTCGCAGATCGAGCTGCGCATCCTCGCCCATGTGTCCGGCGACGAGCACCTCAAGGAGGCGTTCGCGGCCAATGCCGACATCCACCGCGACACGGCCGCGCGGGTGCTCCACAAGGACCCGGCGGACGTCACGTCCGACGAGCGGTCGATGGCCAAGATGGTCAACTTCGGGATCGCCTACGGGATGAGCGACTTCGGCCTGTCGTCGCGGGCGAACATCGGGCGCAAGGAGGCCCAGGAGTTCATCAACACGTACTTCGCGACGTACTCCGGGATCAGCTACTACATGCTCGCGATCAAGGAGCAGGCGCGCGCCCAGGGGTTCGTGACGACGCTCATCGGGCGTCGGCGGCACATCCCGGAGCTGGCCGCCCGGAACCCGTCGCTGCGCGCGGCCGGCGAACGGATGGCGATCAACATGCCGATCCAGGGGACCGCCGCCGACATCATCAAGATCGCCATGATCCGGCTGGCCGACCGCCTGCGCGACGAGGGCCTGCGCGCCCGGCCGTTGCTCCAGGTGCACGACGAGCTCTTGCTCGAGGTGCCGCGCGACGAGGTGGACCGTCTCGTGCCGGTGCTGCGCGAGACGATGGAGGGCGCGATGCCGCTCGACGTACCACTCACCGTCGACGTGAAGGTGGGCGACGACTGGGAGGCGATGACGCCGCTGCCGCGCGGGGAGGCGCCGGCGGCGCCGGTCGCCCGGTAGGCGCGGATGCCGGAGCTGCCCGAGGTCGAGACGGTCGCGCGCGACCTTCGGCCCCGGATCGTGGGAGCGACGATCGCAGGAGCGCGGGTCGCCTGGGCGCGCACGCTCCGCTCCGGGGATCCCACGGCGTTCGCGTCGGGCGTGGCCGGGCGGCGCATCGAGGCGGTCGGACGGCGGGCGAAGCTCGTCGTCGTGGAGCTGTCCGGCGGCTATGCGCTGACGATCCATCTGAAGATGACCGGACAGCTGTTCGTCGTGCCGGCCGCCGCGCCGCCGGACCCGTACGTGCGGCTCGTGATCGAGCTGGCCGACGGCCGGGAGATCCGATTCCGCGACATCCGCAAGTTCGGGCGGGTGGGCCTCCACGTCCGCGATGCGGCGACCGGCGAGCTCGTGGAGCTGACCGACGACAGGGCGACGTTCGCCGGGTTCGGCCCCGAACCCCTCGACCCGATGTTCACGCTGGCGGCGTTCCGGCGCAGGATTCGCGCCCGCCGTGGCCGGCTCAAGCCACTGCTGCTCGACCAGGCGTTCATCGCCGGCGTGGGCAACATCTATGCCGACGAGGCCCTCTGGGCCGCCCGCCTCCACCCGCTCAGGGCTGCGGCGACCCTCCGGCCGGCCGACGAGCGCCGGCTGTACGTGGCGGTCCAGGAGATCCTCCGCGAGGCGATCGAGCGGCGGGGCAGCTCCATCGACGATTACACCGCGCCCGACGGCGACGGCGAGATGCAGGAGCGACTGCAGGTCTACCAGCGGACCGGCGAGCCGTGCCCGCGCTGCGGACGGCCGGTGCGGCGGATCGTCATCGGAGCGCGGTCGACCCATTTCTGCTCCTGGTGCCAGAGGCTATCCCCGGCCGACCGGAAGGCCGGTGCGGCGATCCTCCGCGGCACGACCGGCGAGCGGCGGCGGGCCGGTCGTCGCTGGACCGAGCTCGCGGGGGAGGGGACCGTCGGGCTGACGCAGGCCGAGGCGATCCGGAACGCCTCGGCCGCCGCCCGGGCACGGACCGAACGGACGCGCCGCGCGGCCGCGACGCGTCGCGCCTCAGCCCGGCCGGGCACGTCCACGCTCCCCGACGGCGTGCCCTCCGACGGCCGGGCCTGATGTCGATCCTGCGGCTGGCCGCCATCCGCCGGGAGATCGGCACGTTCGTCATCCTCGATGACGTCAGCGCCGCGATCGCCCTCGGCGAGCGCATCGGTCTCGTCGGTCCCAACGGCGCCGGCAAGACGACGCTCCTGCGGATCGCGGCCGGCCTCGACGACCCGGACGGGGGCGAGGTGTCGCGCAAGCGCGGGCTCCGGCTCGGCTTCCTGCTCCAGGAGACGCACCTCGACCCGGCGTTCATGGCGGCGCCCGACCTGCGGACGGCGGCCCGCGGTGGTGCCGAGCACCTCGAACGGATGGAGGCCGAGCTCCGGGTGCTCGAGCAGGATCATCGGGTCACCGAGCCGGCCTACGAGGCGCTCCAGCACGCCTTCGAGGTCCTCGGCGGGTACACCCTCGACCAGCGGGTCGACGAGACGCTCTCGGGCCTGGGGTTCGCCCGGGACGAATGGGCCCGCCCACCGGTCGCGATGTCCGGCGGCCAGCAGACGCGGGCCGCCCTGGCCCGACTCGTCATCGCCGATCCCGACCTCCTGCTCCTCGACGAGCCCACGAATCACCTCGACCTCGACGCGCTCGAGTGGATCGAGGAACACCTGCGGCGGCGGGCCGGGTCGCTCCTCGTCGCGTCCCACGACCGGGCGTTCCTCGATGCGACCGTGACCCGGGTCTGGGAGCTGCGCGACCGGCGGATCACGGTCTTCCGGGGCGACTACTCGGCGTACCACCGCCAGCGCATCGAGCGCGACGAGCGGGCGACGAAGGACGCCGAGGGGCGGGCGGGGGAGATCGCCCGCGAGCAGGAGCTCGTGCAGCGCTACCGGAGCCATCGCAAGTACAGCAAGATGCACGAGCACGAGGCGCGGCTCGACCGACTCCAGGCCACCCGGGTCGAGGCGCCCCGGTCCCGTTCGCGACTGCGCCTGCCCTCGACCGCGCTGGCGGGCGCCGGGCCGTCGCGATCGGGCGAGACGGTCATCACGCTCGATGAGCTCGTCGTGGGCTACCGGCCCGGTCGCCGGCCTGCGCCCGGCGAGGCAGAGCTCGAGGCGGGCGGGGAGTCCGTCGCGGTCGCCGACCGTCCCGAGGTGGCGGCGGGTCCGGCGATCGTCGCCCGGGCCCCCTGGCTGACGGCCTCTCGAGGAGAACGGATCGGGATCGTCGGTCCGAACGGGGCCGGCAAGACGACGCTCCTGCGGACGATCGCCGGCGAGTTGTCGCCGCTCGACGGGGGACTGGCGTTCGGCAACGCGGTCCAGATCGGCTACCTCGCCCAGCTCCGCGGCGCGGCGATCCCCGGCGCGACCGTGCTCGATGCGATCCTCGCCGCCATGCCGGTCACGGCGGGCGAGGCACGCGGCTACCTCGCCCGCTTCCTGTTCCAGGGGGACGACGCCTTCAAGGAGGTCCGGCTCCTGTCGGGCGGAGAGCGCTCGCGCCTCGAGCTCGCCCTGCTCGGCATCATGCCCTCGAACCTGCTCCTGCTCGACGAGCCGACGAACCACCTGGACATCCCCGCCCGCGAGGCGATCGAGGCGTTCCTCGCCGCCACGCCGGCCACGCTCCTCGTCGTGTCCCACGATCGGCGCCTCCTCGAGACGATCTGCGACCGGCTGTGGGTGGTCGACGACGGGCTCGCCGTGCCGTTCGACGGCGGCTACCGCGCCTGGCGCTCCGCGATCGCCGACGGCTGGACGCCGGCCGGGGCGGCCGAGGCCGAGGCGCGCCGGCTCCACGGTGGCCGCTCGCGCAGTGTCGGTGGACCAGCTCTGGCGCACCAGGCGCCCCCGGCGAAGCCCGCTGCGCCCGCCCCGGCCGCTCCGGCCCGGCGGTCGGCCGGCGGATCGGCGGCCCGCGCCCGTGGGCCTCGGCTGTCGAAGGACGCGTACCGGCGCCAGAAGGCGACGGTCGAGGCCGAGCTGACGCGGCTCGGCCTGCGCAAGAACCATCTCGAGCTCGCCGCATCCGATCCGTCGGTCCTCGCCAACTTCGTCGAGCTCCGCCGGATCACCTCCGAGCTGGCCGACGTGAGCGTCGCCCTCGAGGCGGCCGAAGAAGCCTGGCTCGAGACCGAGGAGCGGGCTCCGTGAGCACGGACAGGATCGCGAGGAGCGATCGTCCGATCCGCCTGGGGCTGACCGGACCGATCGGATGCGGGAAGTCGACGGTGGCGGGGTGGCTGGGCAGGCGCGGCGCGATCGTGGTCGACGCGGACGCGATCGCCCGGGAGGTGACGGCCCCGGGCGAGTCGGGGCACGCTGCGGTCCTGGCGCGCTTTGGCGATGCGGTCCGGGCAGCGGACGGCACGCTGGACCGGCCGGCCCTCGCCCGGATCGTGTTCACCGACCCAGGGGCGTTGCGAGACCTCGAGTCGATCGTCCACCCCCTCGTCCGGCCGCGGATCCTCGCGGCGATCGAGGCCGCCGTCGACGCGCACGCTCCGGCCGTCGCGATCGAGGCGATCAAGCTCGTCGAGGGCGGCCTCGCCGAGCTGTGCGACGAGGTCTGGCTCGTATCGTGCGCGGACCAGCGCGCGCGCCTCATCGGACGGGGGATGGATCCCGACGATGCCGATCGCCGGATCGCGGCGCAGGCGGCGATGTGGGAGCAGACAGAGCTGACCTTCGGCGCTTCGCTCGTTCGAGTCGACACCACCGGCGGCCTGGCCGAGGCCGAAGATCGGGTCGACCGGCTCTGGGCGAAGGTCGTCGGCCGGGCGAACGCTTCCTAGAGCAGATCCGCTCCGAGACCAGGAGGCCGGGTGGGCAGCCCACGAAGTGGCCAGATGAACGCCTGGAGCACTTCGGGCCGGGTCGAGAGGGCAGGCGTG
>DASVIK010000266.1:0-10609 GCA_036382135.1 Candidatus Limnocylindrales bacterium
GGCCATGAGGAACACGAACATCAGGAAGGGCAGGAGGAAGTTGATGCCGTCCTGCCCGCCGAGGTGGACGAACACGATGCCGACGAGGCCGAGGGCCGCCAGGTACGAGAGGACGATGCTGGCGACCAGGTAGAGCGGGGCCACGAGACTTCGGAGGACGACCGCGAGCAGCAGCGCGATGAGCACGGCGACGATCGGGATGATCCGGACCAGGTCGGTGCCGGAGATGTGGCTCACGTCGGAAGCGAAGGCGACCTGGCCGAAGACACCGGAGGCCGACGCGCCTGCCGCGGTCGCCACACGCCCGACGTCCGCGCGCATCGCGGGCACCGCGTCCAGGACGGCCGGGCTCGACGCATCGCCGTGCGCGAACTCGACCGAGAACTGGATCGTCCGGCCGTCGGGGCTGATGAGCTGGCCGGTCGCCCGATAGGCGTCGTACAGCTGGGCCGGGACCGCCGTCGTCACCGGCGTCGGCGGGAGCTGGCGCGCCGGCCCGAGGGTCGCGTGCAGCTGCGTGAGCTGATCGGTCGTGAGCGGGATCCCGTTGGGATTCAGCGGTCCGACGAGACCGCCGAACTCGGACAGACCGGCGAGACCGTCCTGGACGCCGGCGAGCACGGACGTGTTGTCCCAGACCGACGTCGGGAACTGCATGAGCACGGCACTGCGACTCGTGTTCGACGAGGGGAAGTGGGCCTGGATGAGCGCCGATCCGGCGGCCGAGTCCGTGCCGCTCGGGCTCGACGTGACATTGCCGAAGCCCGCCACGCCGGTGGTCAGGAGCGTGGCGCCAAGGGCGACGAAGAGGACCACCCCGGCGACGAGCGTCACGCCGGGTCGCCGCGTGGCAACGACGCCGATGCGATCCCAGAGACCCGGTGGTTCGTGGGTCCGTGCGGAGGCCTTCGTCGGCCAGAACACGGCCCGACCGAAGATGGCCAGCAAGGCGGGCAGCAGCGTCAGGCCGGCGAGCAGCATAAGGCCGATGCCGATCGCGAGCGCTGGGCCGAGGCTCTGGTAGAACGCGAACTCGGCGAGCACGAGGCTCAGGAGTGCGGCGATGACGGTCAGGGCCGAGAAGGTGATCGACTCGCCTACCCGGCTGACCGACCGGATCACCGCCTCGTGCGGGGTCAGGCCCCGCCGGAGCTCCTCGCGCACGCGGAACACGAGGAACACGCCGTAGTCCGTCCCGGCACCGAGGATGAGCACGATGAGCAGGAGCTCGGTGATCGACGAGACCTGGACGCCGATCTTCGTCGACTCGGCGATGACGGGCCCCGACAGGATGAGCACGAACGCCGCCGGCACGAGGGTCACGATCGGGGCGAGCACGGCTCGGAACGCGAGCAGGAGCAGGACGACGATGAACAGGAGCGACAGCTGCTGGGTCTGGTTCTGCGAGGAGCCCGATGCGGCGATCGTGTCGACCTGGGTCGGGAACTGGCCGGTCAGGTGGATCTGCAGGCCGGCGGGCGCCCCCGCGGCGCCGAATGAGGACCGGATCCCGTCCACGACACCCTTGGCCTCGGGTCCGGCGCTGAACGCGACGACCGCCGCCTCGACGAGCGCCTGGCGCGCCTGCCCATCGCGGGAGATCCCGAGGTCGATGACCACCTTGACCCGATCGAGACCGCGGATCCCGGCCTCGAGCCGGTCCATCGCGGCGTTGTCGGCCGTGGTCAATCCGCCGTCGCGCGCGACCACGAGCGTCGCGGCGGCGAGCGACGTGTCCTGGAACGGCGCCGCCATCGCCGCTGCCTGCATGCTCGGCGAACCCGCCGGCAGGAAGCCGCTCGTGGTGTCCTTGGCGACGTCCGCCAATGACGGCAGGAACCGGACGGCGAGGAAGGTGGCCGCGATCCAGGCTACGACGACCAGGAAGCGGAAGCGGACCGAGAAGCGCCCGAGACTCGTGAAGAAGTGACTCACCGGATCACAGGGGCAGCAGGACCGCCGCGACGGCGACGGCGACGGCGATCGCGAGGCTCGCGAGACCGATCTGCCGGGCTCGCCGGCGGTCGCGGCCCCGGGCGTCCGGGTCCGGCACCTGCTCGGTCCGGCCCACCTGGCCGAAATTGAAGATCCCGCGCGATCCGAAGCCGGCGCAGAACTTCAGCCATGCCTGGAGGTAGCCGGACGCGGCAGCGGCGGCCGGCAGGGCGAGGACGAGCCGGACGGCGTGTGGCGCACCGATCGCCACGAGCACGCCGAACAGGATGACCGTCGCGGCGAGTCCGACGTGGCCGGCCAGGCGCCGTCGGGCGATCTCTGCCGGGCCGATGTTGCAGACGCCCGGCTGGTAGCCCGAGCCGACCGTGGGCGGCCCCGGCAGGCGGGTGGCCGCGAAGGAAGAAAGGGTCATCGTCCGCGTTCCTCGTCTGCTTGAAGGTTGTCACGAGCCACCGGAACGACGCTTCGCAGGGCCAACGTTGCTGGTGCCGTAACCATGGCAGTCTATTGGCAATCGTTGTGGGCGGTCAATTGTTGGCGCCTGCTAAGCTGTTGGCATGAACCCGGTCGATGATCGCGAGGAGCTCGCCCGGCGCGCGTGGCGCCTGCTGATGGGCGCCGGCCAACGCCATCTGGAGACTGTGACGGCCGGGGTCGAGGAGATGGGCCTGAGCAAGGTCATGGCCCAGTTCCTCGGCGCTGTCTGCCAGTCCCCGCCCGGTCCGACGAACCAGCTCGCGACCCGCTTCGGGGTGGACCCCGGCTGGGTCACGGACATCGTCGACCGCCTCGAGGCCCGCGGCGAGCTCGTCCGCCGGCCGTCGCCGGACGACCGGAGGGTCAAGATCCTCGAGGTGACCGACGCGGGCCGGGAGACGTTCCGGAGCATGGAGGCGTTGTTCGCGACGCCTCCACCCGAGCTCCTGGACGCGCCTCGTGAGGACCTGCTCGCGCTCGTCCGCATCGCCGAGCGTCTCGCGGGGACGACGGAACCGTCGGAGCCGGTCGAGGCCTGAGCGGCCGGCGCCCCTCGTCAGATGGCGGGCACCCGCTCGAGATCGCCTGCGATCGACGCGGCCCACGCCTCGATCTCCGGCCAGTCGCGGAAGTCGCCCACGGGCAGGCCCTCCGTGTTCGCCGGCATGAGCGTCATGAATCGTTCGGCGAGCCCGATCGGCTTCCGATCGCGCTCGTAGGCGCCGAAGAAGACACGGTGATCGCGAGCATCGACGATCTGGCGGAGTTCGGCCATCTCCTTCGGCACCGCCGCGACCTTCTGATCGATCCCCTTGGCATTGACCGCCTCGCTGCCGACCGGGCCACTGCTGAACAGCCAGACCGGCTTGCCGCTCAGGGCCGCCCGGTTATGGCGCACGAAACCCGCGGCCTCCTTGAGCCAGTGGAACATGTAGGCAGCGCTGCCGATCACGAAGGCGTCGTAGCCGGCCAGGCTCTTGACCGACGCCACTGACCGGACCTCCACAGCGAGGCCTTTCCCGCGCAGCACTTCGGCGATGCGGTCGGCGATCCCCTGGGTCGCACCGTGCCTGCTCGCGTACGCGACGAGGACATGCATGGCCGGATCTCCTTCACAGCGCGCGGTCTTGTCAGCTCCTCGGGGCGACGGCGCGCTTCGGGTAGCCGGCGCAGCCCGGGTCGGAGCGCCTCCGATCGTGGGCCGGTGAAGCGTGCCGGGCACAGGGCCGTCGGTCCCATTTCGGCAGGTCGGGCGAACCCTCCCGCCGGATGAGCCGCTCCGGTCAGACCCTGAGTGCCGGGGCCTCGCATCGGAAGATCGCGGCATGGCGCACGCGACGCATGTCCGCGACGCGATGTCGAGATGAGGTGTCGATTCGGCGGGTTCTCCTTCGTCGTTCTGTCGAGGGCACCGGAGGCGACCCGACCTCCAGCCGATAGCAGGAGATCCGACCATGGCAACAGAGCCGCGAGTCATCCACCTCGAGATCGTGGGCAAGGACCAGAAGGCCCTGCAGGCGTACTGGAGCGCCCTGTTCGGCTGGAAGCTCGACACGAGCGGCGCCGGCGGCTACGGCATGACCAACCCCGACCAGACCGGGATCGTCGTCGGCGTCGGCGGCACGCCCGACGGCTCCGCCGGCCACGTCACGGGCTATGTCCGCGTGGCCGACATCGACGCCACGCTCGCCCGGGCCGTCACGCTCGGCGGCAAGGTGATCATGCCCAAGTTCAGCCCCAGCCCGGACGCCGTCCTCGCGCTCGTCGCGGACGCGGAAGGCCACGTGGTGGGCATCAGCGAGTAGGTAACACCCCGAACAGGACCCAGCTGCAGGAGAGACCGCCGGACGACCGACCGGCGGTCTCTCCGCGTGTCCGCGTCTCCGCCATCCCGCCGGGGGCCGAAGGCCCAGGCCGATGGTCTCCTGCTACGCTTCGCCTTCCCGAACCCCTCACCGCGGGCCCGAGCGAAGTGACAATCGGCCTCTGGCGCACCCGACTGCGGATGAACGATGGTTGGGTCGTGAATCCGATCGCCCCGGCCAGGATCCTCGTCTCCGACGACGCGCCGTCGGCGGGCAGGCCGATGCGGCCGGTCGGGCCCGCGGCGAGGCCTCGTGGGCGCCACGCGTCCAGGGTCGCCACGGCCGTGGTCGCCGCGCTCGTCCTCCTGCTGTCGGTGCTGCCCGCGGTCCTGGCCGGGTCGCCGCACCGGCTGAGCGGTCCCGTCACGGATGACGTCGGCGCGCTCGCCGGCAGCACGAGCGAAGCCCAGACCGCGCTCAACGACCTCCAGCGGGCGACCGGCGCCCAGCTCTGGGTCTGGTACACGGACACGCTCGGCGGCCAGGACTCCGGCGCCTTCGCGACCGCCACGGCCCGGGCGAGCGGCCTCGGGACGACGGACCTGCTCCTCGTCATCGCCCTCGACGACCACGCCTACGGGTACTGGAAAGGCGACAACGTCAAGGTTTCCAACGCCGACCTCGAGCAGGTCCTCTCGCAGGACATGGAGCCCGCCCTCCGCTCCACCGACTACCTCGGCGCGGTCACCGCGACCGCGACGGCGCTCCAGGAGGCGATGACCGGCGGGCCGGCGGGCCCGGACACCCCGGTCCCGGGAGCGACCGTCCTCCCGGACGTGACGTTCACGCCGATCCCGCTCCCGTCCGGCGGTTCGTCGGGCGGCTCGCCCCTCGGTACCTTCCTCGCCCTGGTCGTCGTCGTGGGGCTTGCCGCGGCGGGCAGCTGGTGGTTCTTCGCGGTCCGGCCGCGCGGGCGCGCCGGGGCGGGGGGCGGTGTGACGGGCGCCGCCGCGGGCGATCCCAATGCGGACCTCGCCGCGATGCAACCAAAGGACCTCGACGAGCTCGCCAATCGCATCCTCGTCGAGACCGACGACGCCATCCGCGACTCGGACCAGGAGCTCGGATTCGCCCAGGCGCAGTTCGGCGACGATGCCGCGGCGCCGTTCGTGGCCGCGATCGCAGCGGCCCGGGACGACCTCAAGGGCGCCTTCACCATCCGCCAGCGCCTCGACGATGCGACCCCGGAGGACGCTCCGGCCCGGCGGCAGATGCTCATCGACCTGGTCATCGCATGCCGCAAGGCGCAGGACCGGCTCCACGCCGAGACCCACCGCTTCGACGAGCTCCGGGCGCTCGAACAGGAGGCCCCGGACATCCTCGCGAAGCTGGCGTCCAGGGCCGACGCCCTCGAGGCCCGACTCCCTGCCGCCGAGGCGGCCCTGGCCGGCCTTGGCGTGTATGCCGATGCCGACTGGCAGGCCGTCGCCGCGAACGTCGACAACGCGAAGACGCGGATCGCCGCCGTGCGCTCGGCCGCCGACGAGGGCACCAAGGCGCTGACGGCCGGCACGCCTGGGATCGCGGCGCACGCCGCCCGATTGGGCGAGGACGGACTTGCCCAGGGAGCGGCGTTCCTCGACGCGATCGACCATCTCGCCGCCGAGCTGGCGAAGGCGCGCACGGAGGTCGACGCGGAGCTCGCGGCGGCCGTGGCAGATCTCGCCAAGGCCAAGGCCGCCGCGGCGGCAGGTCCGCCGGATGCCGACGTGACCCGGCGGCTCGCGGAGGCGGAGGCTCTCCTCGCCGACGCCCGCACAGCCCTCGATCCGCCCAAGCCCGACGTGACCGGCGCCTACGACAAGGCCCGGCGGGCCGACGAGCTGGCCGACGCGATCGAAGCGGGTATCCGGAGCGCCCGGGAGCAGCAGGCTCGCGACGCCGCCCGCCTCCGGGCCGGCCTGTGGTCGGCCCAGGCGGCCGTGACCCGCGCGTCGGACTACATCGGCGGGCAGCGCGGCGGCATCGGGACGGACGCGCGGACGCGGATCGCCGAGGCGACCCGCCATCTGCAGGGGGCCCAGGCCCTGGCCCCCACGGACCCGGCCGGCGCCCTTGCGGAGGCGGACACCGCCACCCGGCTGGCCGCCGAGGCCGAGCAGCTCGCCCAGCGGGACTACGGCCAGTGGAACGACCCGTTCCACGGCGGGCCGCCGGCCGGCTGGGGCAGCGGGGGTGGCCGTGGGGTCGGTTCGGACATCGGCGGGGCGATCATCGGCGGCATCATCGGCGGCCTGCTCTCGGGCGGCGGACACCGCGGTGGTCCGTTCGGTGGCTTCGGCGGAGGCGGTGGCGGATTCGGCGGGTTCGGCGGCGGAGGCGGAGGCTTCGGCGGGTTCGGCGGGTCGTCCGGGGGCGGCGGCTTCGGCGGAGGCGGAGGGTCGTCCGGGGGCGGCCGCTGGTGAGTCGGGCGGCCGGCGGGTCGCGGAAGTAACGGATCGATCGATCGAACGCTCAGGTAGTGATGCCGAGCATCGGCATCGTGCAACACGGAGGACCCACGTCATGGCCCAGTCTTCGATCCTCGGACGCGTCGGCCAACTCGTCCGCGCGAACATCAACGCGCTGCTCGACGGTGCGGAAGACCCGGAGAAGATGCTGAACCAGATGGTCCTCGACTACACGGAGAGTATCCGTGAGGCCGAGGAGGCCGTGGCCCAGACCATCGGCAACCTCCGTCTCCAGGAGGACGACGCGAAGGAGGCGGGCGAGGCCGTGGAGGCCTGGGGTTCGAAGGCTGCGGCCGCGTCCAAGCGAGCCGACGAGATGCGTGCGGCCGGCAACGCGGCCGACGCCGACCGATTCGACAGCCTCGCGAAGATCGCCATCAAGCGCCAGATCGGCTTCGAGGATCAGGTCAAGGCGTTCGCCCCGCAGATCGAGCAGCAGACGGCGCTCGTCAGCCAGCTCAAGGACGGTCTCAACGTCATGCGCTCGAAGCGCGAGGAGCTGGTCCAGAAGAAGGATCAGCTGATCGCGCGCGCCAAGATGGCCCAGGCGCAGGTCCAGGTCCAGACGTCCATCAAGAGCGTCAACATCATGGATCCGACGAGCGAGGTCTCGCGCTTCGAGGACAAGGTCCGCCACGAAGAGGCGATGGCCAAGGGCATGACCGAGGTCGCGGCGAGCTCGCTCGATGCCCAGTTCGCCAGCCTCGACGACGCCTCCGCCGACATCGACGTGGACGCTCGCCTGGCCGAGCTCAAGAAGGGCGGCTGAGGACCCCCGCCGAGCTCAGGATCGACGGCGCGCGTTCTCCGGCCGTCGATCCGGAGGCCTGGCGACACGGAGTTCCTCGGCCGGCATGGGCCGACCAAGCAGGTAGCCCTGCCCCAGCCGGATCCCGAGCGAGCGCAGCGCCTTGAGTTCAGCTTCCGTCTCGATCCCTTCGGCGATCAGGCGACAGCCGGTCGCGCGTGCGAAGTGCTGGAGGCCGACGATCATCGCCCGACGCGCCGCATCGGATTCGAGGCCCGCGACGAGCCACCGATCGAGCTTCACGAACGCGGGGCGGAGCTCGAGGATGTGGCGGAGGCTGGCGAAGCCCGCCCCCGCATCGTCGACGGCGAGGCGCACGTTCGGGCCAAGCGCTGCGAGGGCGGACCGGAAGGCGCCGTAGTCGGTGATCGGGACGTGTTCGGTCACCTCGAGCACGAGATGTCGTTCGCGCCCACGCATGAGCTTCCGAAGGGGCTTGCCCGCGACGAGGAGCGCCGGTGACACGTTGACGTTGAGCCAGGCGCCGGCGGGCAGTCCGTCCGCCGCGTCGAGCGCCGCGCCCAGGGTCGCGACCTCCAGCTCGGTGCCAAGCCCGACCGCGAATGCCTCCCCGAACCGGGCGTCGGGGCTCATGCCGTCGGTGAATCGGGTGAGCGCCTCGTAGCCGAGGACCGTGTCCCGGGCGAGGTCGACGATCGGCTGGAAGACCGGGGCGAAGGCGGCGCCGCCGATGATCGCCCGGATATGGTCCGCGCCTCGCCGGACCTCGGTGCGCTCGGCGACGACGCGGCCGAGGACCGCGCCCGCCAGGTCGGCGAACTCGACGAGTGCGGGCAGGCTGTCCGTCAGCACCGTGTCGTCGACGGAGCCCGCGGCATGGATGACCAGCACCCCGAGGAGTCCGCCGTCGTAACGGATCGGCGCGTAGGCCGCCTTCTGCTCGCCTGGCCCGAGGATCGCATCGTACGGATGCCCTGGGCCGTCCACGCAGGGCTCGATCCACGGTCCCTGCGCGGCGCGCTCGCGGAGATGCTGGCTCCGTTGGGCGGGCGGCGGCTGCAGCAGCGGATCCGGATGTCCCTGGACGACGATGCCCAATGGCGTCACCAGCCCATCGACGTCGAAGACGAAGAGCTGCGCTGCCGTGATCCCGGTGAGGCCCGCCACCTGCCGGCAGATCGCCCTGGCCGTGGCCTCGGGCGCGTCGCCAGAGCGGAGGCTCCGGAGCGTCTCGGCGATGAGTGCCCGCTCGCGGGCGAGCTCGGCCGAGCGCTGCTCGAGCGCTCGCTCGTGCGTCACGTCGCGACTGACGGCGACGTACCCAGTGATGGCGCTCGCGGAGTCGCGGATCGGTGAGATGACGGACTCCTCCGCGAACAGCGTCCCATCCCTGCGCCGGTTGACGAAATCGGCCACCCATGGGAGGCCGTTCGAGAGCGCGGCCCACATCGCGTCGTAGAACGTGCGCGACTGAAGTCCGCTCTTGAGCAGCCGGGGGTTCTGGCCGATGACTTCTGTGCGGAGATAGCCGGTCAGGCGTTCGAACGCAGGGTTGACGTACGTCACCCGGGCATCGAGGTCCGTGATCACGACCGACTCGGACGCCTGATCGATGGCCGTCGCGAGTCGGTCGCGATCGGAGGTGGTCTTCTGCCGCTCGGTGACATCGATGCCGACGCCCGCCAGGAGGCGCGAGCGGTCGGCGGCCACGAGCGGGAACTTCATGACCAGGACGTCGTGGACCCCGTCGCTGTAGGGCATCGCCTGCGAGAAGGCCTGGAGCGTCCCGCCACGGATGGCGGCCAGGTCGTTGGCACGGATCTGGGCCGCCACCTCGGGCGGCCAGATGTCCGCGTCGGATCTGCCGTACCAGTCCCGCCCCATCCGGTCGGCAAAGGAGGCGAGGAGGTGCGGGTTGGCGTAGATGTAGCGGCCCGCGACATCCTTGACGAAGGCGACGATCGGAGCGGTCGACATCAGCTCGACGAACAGCTGCAACGCCGACGCCGCTTCCGTGGCGGGATCCGCCGCCTGGGACGTCCGGTGGCCCCGCACCGGTGACTGGAGCCGTCGCGCGCTCGGGTCGGGCCGGTGCGGCTCGACCCCGCTCCGCGTCACCGCGTCATGCCGGCTCTGGTGCGCGGGCTCGGAGGTACGCACCTGGAGGTGACGAATATCGAGCTGTGGTCGCGTGACATCGCGGTTCCTGGCCCCCAATTAGCTCTGACTCGGTCGAGCGCCAGATGTGCAGGCGAAGCATCGCGCGCCGGTCGGGGATGACCTATGAGTCCTTCGGCCCGCACATTCGGGCCGGTCAGCACGGGCGCACAAGGAAGAAGTCCTGTCCGTGATACGTCATTTGTCGTAGGCGCCTGGCTCTCCCGCCTTGATGCGCACGCCCGTCCGACCGGAACCGATCGAATCTGACTGGACGATCGCCTCCGACATCGGCTAGCCACGGCGGACCCGCGGTGCTATACCTTCGCGACGGGCGGGCTCCGCCCGGGAAAAGAGCGCACGTGCGATCACGCGGGACCGCGTCCCCGCGGTCGGCCAAACGGCCGGCCCGTGAGGTCTCCGCTCAGTACCTGGTGCTCGACGCGTCCCTGAACGCGGTCGTGGCTGTCGATGTGCGCGGCGTCATCACCTACGCGAACCCGCGGGTCACTGCCACGTTCGGGTACGAACCGGACGAGTTGATCGGCAAGCCGGTCGAGGTTCTGCTCCCGGAGCGGATCGGTACGCGCCACGTCGAGCTGCGTAACGACTACTTCGCCCACCCGGTCGCCCGCGCGATCGGCGTCGGTCTCGATCTCGTCGGTCGCAGGAAGGATGGCAGCGAGTTCCCGGTCGAGATCACGCTGAACCCGATCCAGACCGATGGCGGCCTGCTGGTCTCCAGCGCGATCCGCGACATCAGCGAGCGCAAACAAGCAGAACAGGGGACGGCCCGGCTGGCGGCGATTGTGGAGTCCTCCGAGGACGCGATCATCGGGATGACGCTCGAGGGGACGATCACCAGCTGGAACCCCGCCGCCAAGCGGATCTACGGCTACACGACCGAGGACACGCTCGGCCGCCACATCTCAATG
>DASVIK010000267.1:0-4197 GCA_036382135.1 Candidatus Limnocylindrales bacterium
TCCCGCGGGGGTCTTCCGAGTTCCCCTGCAGGACGGCCTGTCGTTGGGCCAGCACGGCGAGGTGACGATCACGACGGGCGGCGGCGCGCGCGCGACTGAGCTGTCCGTGGACACGCGCCACCTCGCGCGCGGACTGCGCGAGCTCCCGCCCGAGTCCGACCGTCTCGACCTCGGCGGCGAGTGGGGGTTCACCGGCGGGCCGTTTCGCGGTCCCGGATCCGCGAGCGCCGGGGCGACCCTGACGCGCGTCCCCGGGCACATCATCTACGACGCGCTCGTGCCGAAGGAGGGCGTCGGGACGTTCCACCGGGCGTTCGACGTGCCCGAAACCTGGTCGGGAGCAGCCGTGTTCCTGCGCTGCGATGGCGCATACGGGCGGGCCGAGGTGCACGTCAACGGCAGACTCGCCGGCGTGCACGGGAGCGGGGCGACGTCCTTCGATGTCGAGATCACGCCGTACCTCCGGCCGGCGGAGAATTCCCTGGCCATCACCCTGACCGAGTTCACGCCCTACGCGGTCCTGGATGACATGAGCTGGTACGCCCACATGTCGCTGCTCGGGATCTGGCGCGACGTCTTCCTCTTCACGACCCCGAAGCTCCATCTCGGTCAGCTCGACCTCGACGCGGACTGGGATCCCGACAGCGCTGTGGGAACGCTCGGTCTCAGTGTGGAGGTGATCAACCTCGACCCGGCCGACCGGACCTACCACCTGGACGTCACGGTCAGCGACGGCGCCGGCGAGGTGCTCCATCGTTCGAACCGACGCGGGTCGACCGGAGGCCAGGCGAGCGAGCGGCAGGCGTTCATGACGGAACCGCTGGCCGTCCGTCCCTGGTCGGCGGAGGAGCCCCGCCTGTACGACCTCGAAGTCGTGGTGGGCACCGACGGCGGGGCCGCCCAGACCTATCGCCGGCGGATCGGATTCCGACGAGTCGAGACCCGCGGCAACCAGCTCCTCGTGAATGGGTCGCCGATCCGTGTCCGCGGCGTCAATCGGCACGATTCCCGGATCCTCAAGGGCCGGGCACTCTCCGCCGCGGACATGCGCGAGGACGTGCTCAACCTGCGCCGGGCGAACGTCAACGTCATCAGGACCTCGCACTACCCGCCGAGTCCGCACCTCCTCGACGTGTGCGACGAGGTCGGCATGTTCGTGTTCGAGCAGCCGCCCATCTGTTTCTCGGGCGGGTTCGACGACCACCACTGGACGCGCACGAACGAAGCGGCGCAGCTGATCCCGTATCTCCTGGAAGTGACCGCCGAGACCGTCCGACGCGACAAGGGCCGCTGCTCGATCATCGTCTGGGATCTCGGCAATGAGAGTCGCTGGGGCAGCGGCTTCGACGCTCAGCTGGCAATGGTCCGGTCGATGGATCCGAGCCGCCCGACCACCTTCTCCTTCGACCTGAACGAGATGGGCGACGAGAACGAGCTCGTGCGCAAGCCCGCCGCGGAGCGACCCGACATCCGGAGCTACCACTACCCGGGCTGGGACCGCACCTGGCAGGAGGACCTCGAGTGGCTCGGCTCGTATGACCAGCCGGTGGTCCTCGACGAGTACGCACCCCTGTTCGCGCCGTGCCTCCGTGGGCCCGGCGAGGGCTACGGCCTCGCGATCGACCCGGGGATCCGCGACTACTGGGGGGCGGGATACAAGCCGTTCATGGAGGCCGCGCTCCAGGATCGGGGCTGCATCGGCGGGTTGATCTGGGGCGGATTCGGGGAGGTGTTCGCGATCCCACTCGACCTCACGGTCGGGCAGGGGCCCTGGGCCCACCTCCCCGCGACGGACTACGTGCGGACCCGCGACCACTACCCGGCCGAACCCGGCGTCTTCCGCCGAGGCGATGGCGACTGGGGCATCTTCGACGCCTGGAACCGGCCGAGGCCCGAGCTCTGGCACGTCCACAAGATGTACTCGCCGATCTCCGTATCGGCCATCGAGTTCAACGAGGCGGGCGACCGGCTCGAGCTGACGTTGCTCAACCGCTTCTCGCATCGCTCGTTCGAGGGGCTCGTCGTCAGCGTGACCGGCGGGGAGGTGCAGGGCGTATCCGCACTCACGGCGCGCCCAGGCGAGACGACGCACCTGGCCTTGCGCGCGGATCCTGGGTCGGAGGTCGTCCGGGTGGAGTTCTGGCATCCCGAGGGCTGGCTGGTGGATGGGTACGAATGGTCGTGGCCCGGAGCGAGTGTCCCGCCCCAGGCCGCCGTGTTGGAGCGTGCCGACAAGCTCGCCCTTGACCTCTCGGAGCCGGGGTCCCTGACCATCTCCAGCAACGGTCGCCGCTGGCTGCGGGGCTGGCCGGAGTTCCACGCCCTGGACGTGGACATGCCCCACGTCCCCGTTCCCTGCCCCCGGACGGACGGTGGTCAGGTCGTCGCTCTCGGACCCGACGCGGCGCGCGCGCCGCTCGCGAGCTGGGACTGGCAGGGGTCCATATCCGCACGTATCGAGGGCAAGACCGTCGTCTTCGACTACGAGTGCACCTATGTCGGTTCTCGTGTCTTCAACGCCAGGGAAGTCGGGTTGACCCTGCGTCCCTCGAGCGAGTTGACCGATCTCTGGTGGCGCCGCGTCGGCGAATGGAACCACTACCCAGCGGTGCACATCGGACGAACGTCGGGCTACGCGGCGGGCGCGCCGGGCTCGAACCCGACCCTCGATCCGGCCCCGACATGGGAGCAGGACGCGACCGCGGCGGGGAGCAACGACTATCGGAGCGTGAAGCGGGCGATCCTCGTCGCCGGGGCCACCGATGGACGGCGATCCCTCACGGTGCTGTCCTCCGGGACGCAGCACGTCCGAGCCGAACTGTCCGATGGATCCCCCGAGCTGCATGTACTCGACTGGTACGGCGGAGTGCGGACCCTCGACGGCAACCACCCGATCTGGTCGGCGTATCTCGGGTCCGGCCTGCCGGTCACGACGGGCACGACGCTGCGGGGCCGCGTGGTCCTGGCCGCGGGCGAACGCCCCTGACGGGCCTCAGCGGTTCGCCGGCGATGGATCCGGCATCAGGTCGATGAAGTCACGCAGGGCGATGCCCTTCTGACGATCGGTCGCCCGCTCCAGGGATAGCGACGCATAACTCGTCGCGAGGTGGAGCCGCTCCTCGAGCGGACGTCCGGCAAGGTCCGCCCACACATACGCGGCCGCGAACAGGTCACCGGCGCCGGTCGTATCGCCGACATCGGCCGCCGTCGCGACGACATGGACGGTCTGCCCATCTGGCTCGATCGCCGTGGCTCCCCCCGGTCCCTGGGTCACGACGACCGTCGTTCCGAGGGCCGCGAGGTGGCCTGCCGCCCCGGGAACGTCGGGACGCCCGGTGAGTCCCCGGACCTCGCGCTCGTTGAGGATGAGCGCACGCAGGCCGCCGAGCGACGACGGCAACCGCCCCACGAGCGCGCCGACCTCCGGGTCGCCGACGACCGCGTAGATCCGCGGATGCGCCGGCAGGAGCGCTGCCGACGGGAGGTCCACGACGATCGCACGCGCGGTGATCTGCGCCAGGGTCTCGAGGTCCACCGACGACGGCGGGCTGACCGAGACGAACGCGCGGTCACCGTCGGCGGGAAGGGCGACGGAAACCGCCGAGGCGTCGGCCTCACGTCCGAGCCAGGAGACACCCGCGTCGGCCATCAGCTCGCCGAGGAGACGGCCTGCCGGATCACGCCCGACCGGCGCGCAGACGACGGCCTCGAGTCCCAGGCGCCCGAGGGCGTATGCCACGTTCGCCATGCCACCGGGCACGATGACCAGGCGGTCGGCGAGCCGCTCCTCGCCCGGGACCGGCAGCGCCGGCAGGCCCAGGAAGATCAGGTCGAGGAACGGATCGCCGACGCAGGCGACATCGACGTTCACGCGACGGCCTCGACCTGGCCCGGCGGCCACGCCTGGGATCGGCCGGAAGGTCCAAGACGGGACAGATCCAGGACATACAATGCGGGCTCGTCGTATCGAGCGCCCGTCAGGCGTGGCCGGGATCCGGAGTCCCCCACACCCTCGGGCACGGCGAGCTTCATGTGGGCGAGCGTGAACGACCGATGAACCAGCGTCAAGACACGGGCGACCCGCCCGAAACGGGCCGACGGGACGTCCACGGCCAGGACCTGCCGTCCGTCCAGGTTCTGCGGAGGATCGAGGCCGACATCCGCACCGGCCGGCTCGCGCCGGGGAGTCGTCTCGCG
>DASVIK010000268.1:0-3664 GCA_036382135.1 Candidatus Limnocylindrales bacterium
ATTGACCGCGGCAAAGGCGTACCGGGAGATGACTCGGCGGTCGGCGAGCGATCGGGTCCGGACATCCGTCATGGGGATCCACACGGGATCGCGCGATTCGATGAAGGCGGAGAGGACCGCCTCGGGGTTGAGGTGGACCGCCCCGGTGAGCGTGTGCCCGGGGGTCACCACGATGAGATGGAAGGCCCGCTTCTCCCGGAACTCCAGCCCGACCGCGTTGTTCTCGTCGACCTCGGTCATCTCTCCGATGAGCGTGACCTCGTCGGGATTCACCCAGATGCTGGGCGAGGTCACCTTCGTCGGGTCGCCATTGCGCCGCAGGACGGTGACGTCGCGGAGCGCGATGAGCCCGTCGTGGTTGTTCATGAAGTCGGACAACCGGCTGTGGTTCCCGAGGTTGACCGTCCCGGAGAGCCGGAGATGCTGTCCGACGAGCTCGAGGGGGAGCCCTTCCGCACGCGCCGCGGAAGTCGGCAGTGGGATCCCCCCGAGGCCGAGGGCTTCAAGGTGAGTCGCCGCATCGCCGTCGACGATGACATCGTCGATGTCGAGGCGAGATTGGTCGATCATGGCACGGCTCCGTCATGGACCTGCGTCAGCGCCACCCGGGACCGTGATCCCGGACGCGCGATCCGATTCCGGCACGCTGTGGCGTCGCCGGCCGCTCCGGGGATTGTAATTGTCGAGCGCAGGCCCGGGGTCAGATCTCCTCGGCCGTCTCCGGAGCGTCATCGACCCGGGCGCTCGCGGCGTCGACCGCGGCGGCGGGAGCTGCTCCGGAGGCGCGGCGGCGGCGCTTGGACACCGGCATCCGGACGGCCGGCCACCAGTCGCACGCGCACAGGCCGCGAGGGCAACCTGCGTGCGGCAGGCGCGGCGTCCGCAGCTCGTCGGCGATCCGGAAGACCCGCTCGTCGTCGGCGCGACAGGCCGGACAACACGATGCGCCGACGAGCTCCGCTGCGCGGGACACCGTCGCGAGTTCCCGGAGCGTCGCCACCATGCCCTCGCGGTGGAGGGCGACGATCTCGTCCGCGGGCGGCACGCTGCCGCCGGCCTCGTCGAAGAGCGCCGTCGCCTGCCGTCGCCGGAGCCGGGCCACATCCTGCCACTCCTTGTCGCGGCGGGCGACGCGCACGGCGCGCTCCACCGTGAGCATGTACAGGGTGCGCGCGGATTGGACGGCCGCGGCGGACAGGGGCGCCTCGGCGATGCGCTTCCGGCGATCCGCTGGCGCGCCGACCAGGCGCCCGAGCTGCAGCCAGTCGCGCCGCTGGCGCGTCCAGGTCTGTTCCATGGCTCCGCGCTGGATCTCGGCCTCGTACACCTCGACCGCCGCCTCCGTGAGGTAGATCGCCCGTCCTTCGGAATGGCGGACCACGATCCGGCGACGGCAGCGCGGGCAGAGCCGCGTGCTCTTCGGGGGCGGGTCGAGGACGATCCCGCAGTTCGGGCAGGCGACCGCGGTGACGGGCGGCGCAGGGGCCGCCGGTGGCTCGGCCACCACGGCGGGTGGCGTGAACTCGAAGGGCGACTCTGACTCGACGGGACGGTCCAGACCGAGAAGCCTGCGGAGGAACCCGATGTGGATCACCTCCGTTCGTTGGGCGGGCGCGGACCTGGGAGTCCACGGCGGGCTCAGGGTACTCCGGATTCGCGCATGGTCGGGACGGCATCTCGGGACTTCTCGCCCTTCGGTGGCGTAGAGTGACCTTCGGGACTGGCGCCCGCGCTCGATCCCCCTGGAGGCCGCCCGATGGAAGAACAGGACGTTCGCACCCGTTCCGAAGCGCTCTGTGCCGCGCTCGTCGCGGGGGACATCGAGCGCGTGATCGAGGAGCTCAGCCAGGAGCTCCGACACAATCTCGGCGAGGTCCTGGCCCTCCTGCCCCTCCCCTCGAGCGAGGTGACCGTCGAGTCGATCGAGCGGGGCGGTGGCTCCGGCTTCACGGTCGTTCTCCGGCTCGTGGGCGAGACCGAAACGGTCCAGCTCCAGACTCGCTGGAAGGAGCGCGATGGCCGACCGACGATCATCGAGGCGAGCCACCTGAGCAAGACGGCGACGGCGTCCCGGAGCGGCGAGACGGAGGGCGAGGCGGCGCCCTCAGGCGACGAGACGGCCTGAGGGACCCGCCAAAGGCGGGCGCTTCAGTTCCCCGGAGCTCGGCCGCCCACGCCCCGCGATCGGGGGCCGGCGAGTCAGCCGCCCAGGGGCTCCACGCGTTGGGTCGCCTTCGGATGCCCGGTGACCCAGTCGACGAGCGCGCGGGTCTCCGGTCGCAGATCGGCGTCGGGTACCGACAGCGACTCCTTCCGGTCGCCGTCCTCGAGCGTGATCCGATAGCCGCCCCGGTCCGGCTGGGCCGGTCCCCGCGCAGGCGAATGGCCGCTACCGATCCCCGCTCGCTCGACGAGGCCGCGAAGGGCTGCGGCATCGTTCGGGGCGAGGGCCTCGCTGTCGACTTCGGTCGTCGTCAGGACGGGCACGATCGTGCCGCCCTGCGTGATCGAGATCTTCATCCGCCGATCCTAGGCGTGCGGGTGCGTCTTGCGTGGCTTCAGGACACCCACCTGCTCCCACGCCTCGCGGACCACCGTCGCCTGGTGGCTCTGTCGCCCGAACAGGTCGCGCGCCGCGGCGATCGTGGCGCGTGCCGCCTGGACGAAGCTCGAGGTCGCGACGATCTTCGTCGTCAGGGCCCGGTACCAGATCTTGCCCGGGTCCTCCCAGGCGAACCCGCCGAGCGCGGTGGCGGCGAGGTAGAAGGCCCGGTTGGGGATGCCCGAGTTGATGTGCACGCCGCCGCTGTCGTGGGCGGGATCCGCGTCGGCTGGGAGGTTGACGTACTTCGCCATGGTCGCGGGCTGCGGATCGTGGTTGAAGGCCGTGCCCGGCGCCTTCATCGAGCGCAGCGCGACGCCCTGGAGGGCCGTCCCCAGGATGCCGGCGCCGATGAGCCAGTCGGCCTGATCGGCCCGCTGGTTGAGCTTGTGCTGCTTGACGAGCGACCCGAAGACGTCCGAGAACGACTCGTTCAGGGCGCCCGGCTGGCTGTGGTATTCGAGCCCGGCTGTGTACTGGGTGACGCCGTGGGTGAGCTCGTGGCCGATCACCTCGAGGGCCCCCGTGAGCGAGCCCACCTTGAGGATCTGCCCGCTTCCGTCGCCGTACAGCATCTGGCTGCCGTTCCAGAAGGCGTTGTCGAGCTTCACCCGGTAGTGCACGGACGAGGCGAGCTCGAGGCCGTGGTCGTCGACGCTGTTGCGGTTGAAGAGACTCTTGTAGAAGCGATACGTCTCGTCCGCCCCGTCGAACGCCTGGTTGACCGCCACGTCCACGGCCAGCGGGTCGCCGGACCCGCGCTTGCGAACGCCCGGCAGGTTGGCATCGCCGCCGTTCTGGACGTCGTACACGGTGATCGTGGCGGGCGCGTTCTGGGGAGCCGTCGCCAGCTCCGCCGACGAGAGGCCCATCGTGCGCATGAGCGAGCCGACGACCGTGCGCCGGGCGCGGATCGACGCGGAGATGGCGAGCGTGTCGAGGGCCGCCTCGCGCTCGACGGCCGATCCGGTCGCGGCCACCCGGGCCAGCAGGAACGGCGGCACGATCGCGCAGGACTTGGTGGTCTGGCGCATGACTCCCTCCTTCGAGAACGGGTGGACG
>DASVIK010000269.1:0-2810 GCA_036382135.1 Candidatus Limnocylindrales bacterium
CGACGCGGAGGCCCGCCTCCTCCGCGAGCGACCGGCTCTTGGAGCCCGGCTGGAGCCCGACCACGACGTCGACCCCCGACTCGTGGAGGTTGAGGGCGTGCGCATGACCCTGGCTGCCGTAGCCGATGATGGCCACGGTCTGGCCGGCGAGCGCGGCGGGATCCGCGTCGTTGTCGTAGTACATCTTCGCGGTCATCTCTTCGTGGCCTCCTCGATCGACTGCGCGCCACGGACCATGACGACGGTCCCCGTGCGGACGAGCTCCTTGATGCCGAACCCGCGCAGGAGGGCGATGAGCGAGTCGACCTCCCCCTCGGAACCGGTCGCCTCGACGATGACCGATCCGTCGGCCACGTCCACGACCCGTCCCTTGTACATCTCGACGACCTTGATGACCTCCGACCGGTTCGAATCGGTCGCCCGGACCTTCACGAGGGCGAGCTCGTGCTCGACCGTGGGCTCGGCCGTCAGGTCCTGGACCTTGAGCACGTCGATGAGCCGGTAGAGCTGCTTGGCCGCCTGCTCGACGGCGACGTCGTCGCCGCGCAGGGTGATCGTCATCCGGCTGATGTCGGTGTCGTCGGTGTGGCTCACCGCCAGCGACTCGATGTTGAAGTTCCGCGCCCGCATGAGGCTGGCCACCCGGTTCAGGACACCGGGCCGGTTGTTCACGATGGCGACGATGACGTGGCGATGCTGCTGGCCGCCGCCGGGCAGCGCCCGGGGCGGCGGAGCGGTGTGGGCGGGGATCGTGGGCGTGTCGCTCATTCGTCGGCCCCGCCCCACTTCTCGATGAGATCGGACAGGCCCTTGCCGGCCGGCATCATCGGGAACACGTTCTGCTCCTCGGCGATCTCGAACCAGACGAGAGCGGGCCCGTCGACCGCCTGGGCGGCCTTGATGGCCGGGTCCACCTCGTCCGGTCGGGTCGCCCGGAAGGCCGGGATCCCGAAGGCGTCGGCAAGCTTGGCGAAGTCCGGCCCCATGAGCTGCGCCGAGTGGTAGTTCCCCGCGTAGATGATCTCCTGCCATTGCCGGATCATGCCCAGCTTCTTGTTGTCCAGGAGCGCGATCTTCACCGGGATGTGGTCCTGGACCAGGGTCATGAGCTCCTGGAACGTCATCTGGAAGCCACCGTCGCCGGTGATGGCCCACGTCTCGCGGTCCGGTGAGCCCAGGGCGGCACCCATGGCCGCCGGGAGGCTGAAGCCCATCGTGCCCAGGCCGCCGGACGAGACGTGCTGGTTGGGCAGCCGGAAACCGGCGTAGCGGGCCAGCCACATCTGGTTCTGGCCGACGTCGGCGACATAGGTCGCCCGATGCTCGGTCAGCTCACCGATCCGGTGGACGACGTAGTCGGCCGAGAGGAGGCCGTCGCGCCAGGCGCCCGAGCCGTGCCAGCTGCTCGACTCCGACTCGTGTCGCCACTCGGCGAGCTCGGCGAAGTAGGCGGCCCGGCTGGCCGGGTCGACCGATTCGACCATCGGCGTGAGCGCCCGCAGGACCCGCCCGGCGTCGCCCACGATGGGCACCTCGACGGCCACGTTCTTGCCGATCTCGGCGGGGTCGATGTCGACGTGGATGATCCGCGCATACGGCGCATACGTGCGCACGTTGCCGGTGACCCGGTCATCGAAACGCATCCCGATCGCGATGAGCAGGTCGGCGCTCTGGATCGCCCGGTTGACGTGCTTCCAGCCGTGCATGCCCATGAAGCCGTAGCTGAGCGGGTGGTCCTCGGAGATGGCACCCACGCCCAGGAGCGTGTGAGCGACCGGGATCTGGGCCTTCTCGGCGAAGGCCACGAGGTCGTCCCAGGCCCGGGCGTGAAGGATCCCGTGGCCGGCCAGGATCACCGGGCGCTTGGCCCGGGCGATCTCGGCCGCCGCGAGCTTGAGCTGGCGCGGGTGGCCGTCCATGTTGGGACGGAAACCGGGCAGGCCCGCGATCACTTCTTCGTCGGTCGGGTGCTGGGCCCGCGTCTCCTGCTGGAGGGCGTCCTTCGTGATGTCGATATGGACCGGGCCGGGCCGACCGGAACGGGCGATGTGGAAGGCCTCCGCGAAGGCGCGCGGCAGCTCGTCCGCGTCGCGGATCAGGTAGTTGTGCTTGGTCATCGGCAACGTGATGCCGTTGATGTCGATCTCCTGGAACGCGTCCTTGCCGATGAGCGCGGACGGCACGTTCCCGGTGATGGCGACCATCGGGATCGAGTCGAGGAGGGCCGTGCCGATGCCGGTCACGAGGTTGGTCGCGCCGGGACCGCTGGTACCCAGGCAGACACCGACCTTGCCGGTGACTCGCGCGTAACCGTCCGCCGCGTGCGCGCCACCCTGCTCGTGGCGGACCAGGACGTGACGAAGTTCGGGGTAGTCGCCCAGGACGTCGTAGAGCGGCAGCACCACGCCGCCGGGATAACCGAAGAAGACCTCGACCCCCTGCCGGAGGAGCGCCTCGCAGACGACGTCGGCGCCGATCCGGGTCCGGTTGAGAGGCTTGGCCTCGTGGAGCATCTCCTTGCGGGCGTGCTCGATCGCGGCCGCCTGGGCCGTGCCGTCGGCGGGCACATGGCTCGTTCGACTCGGCGGGGTGGCCGGTTCTCCGGTCATCGTCATCGGTCCGGTCTCCTGGTGGTCACGATTCGTGCTGCCTGCTGCTCAAAACGAAAAACCCCCGCCTACCGGCGAGGGTCCCTTTGGTCTTCGGTCTTCGGTGCCTCTAGCGCCCCGTCCTCCGCGTTCCTCCGTTCTCCCGCCGGGAGCCGGTGATAAGGCCGAGAAGGCCGTCCAGCCCAAGGAGGAGCGAGCGAA
>DASVIK010000270.1:0-1620 GCA_036382135.1 Candidatus Limnocylindrales bacterium
GCCGGCGAAGGCCGCCCGGAAGGCCGGACGCTTGCGCAGGATGGTCAGCCAGGAAAGGCCCGACTGGAACGCCTCGAGGGTCAGCCGCTCGAACATCAGGTCGTCGCCCTCGACCCGCCGCCCCCACTCGCGGTCGTGGTAGGCCAGATAGTCGGGCGCCGACGTACCCCACGGGCAGCGCGCCAGTCCGTCGTCGCCCACGACCAGCACGGCCGACGGCGGTCCCGTCACGCGGCGCCCTCGCCCTCGCTCGCAGGATCGTGCCCAGGATCGTCGGCCGGATCGTGCGCGGCCTCGATCCCCCGGGCCAGCTTGTTCAGCGACGCCCGTACCCCCGCGGCGAACGCCGGCTTGACCAGCGGCCAGGCGACCCGTCCTGCGACACCCAGCGGGAGGTCGAGCCGCTCGGACCAGACGAACCGGGACCGGCCCCCCGGGAGCGCGAACACCTCGAAGATGCCGTAGCCGCGGACGACGCGACCGGTGTGCTTGACCGTGCAGCGGTGGGGTGGCTCCCACTCGGTGATGACCATGGGGTCGGTGAAGCGCAGCGGGCCGAGGCCAGTCACGGCCTCCAGGCCGCCACCGAGGCCGACGCCTCCGGCCGTGGTCCCGCGCACGGTCGTCCCGAGCATCCACTCGGACTGCCGGTCCCAGTCGACGACCGCGGCCCACACGGCCTCGACCGGCGCGTCGACGATGACATCGACCGTGATGACGGCCGGAGATCGGTCCGCCCGGTCAGACATCCGGCTCGTCGTGGCGCTGCTCGAGCGGTACGAGGAGGGTGCGGGCGGTGGTCAGGTCAGGCTCGGTATCGGTGGCGGGCGGGAGCAGCGCGGCGCCTTCGACCGGGCCGTGCTCGGCCTGCTCAGCGGCGCCGACGTGCCCCTCGGCCGGGGTGAGCTCGACAGTATCGGCCGGCACCGGCGGCACCGGCGGCACGGGCGGCACCGCCGGGTCGCTCGGGGCGAGCTGCCGCTCCAGCTGGTCGATGTGCGCGTCCCGAAGGGCCAGGTCGGCGGCCAACCGGTCGAGGACGTCGTCGACCTCGTCCATCCGATAGCCGCGGAACCCCACGGAGAAGCGCAGGCGGTCGACGTCCTCGCGCGCCACCGGCCGACCTTCGGGGAGCGCGAGGTCGGGGCGGTCGGGCTCGGTCGGCACGAGGCCCTCGCCGCGGCCCGCCGCGACCACGGCCACACCGCCGAGCACGGCGATGCCGAGGAGCACCCAGAAGACGGTCACGCGCTGATCCTCCCTCGGCGACAGGCGCTCGGCCAGGCGGCCTGGCACGATCGTGCCACGCGGGACGAGCCCGACCGGTCAGGAGGCGCCGTGCAGCTCAAGTTGGGTGGGCGCGTCTTCGGCGACGACGAGCTCGTGATCATGGCCATCGTCAACCGGACGCCCGACTCGTTCTACGACAAGGGAGCGACGTACGCGAGCGGGGCCGCGCTCGAGGCGGTCGACCGGGCCGTCGCCGACGGCGCCGCGATCGTCGACATCGGCGGGGTCAAGGCCGGCCCCGGCGACCCCGTCGACGCCGCCGAGGAGATCCGGCGCACCGTCGCGTTCGTGGCCGCCGTCCGCGACCGGCATCCCGCCACCGTGATCAGC
>DASVIK010000271.1:0-5739 GCA_036382135.1 Candidatus Limnocylindrales bacterium
ACGCGACGCACGGGCGGCGGCGTCGATCGGAGCTCACGGCGCGCCCTTCGGCCGGCCGCGCGGGCGCTGCCGGCCCTCGGTCTCGTGTAAGGGACGTCCGGTCGCGCGCCTCAGGGAACCGGGTTCCGGCCTCCGGCGGCGATGCGGGCCACGAGCCGGGCGCGGACCGCGGGCCAGTCGTCGTCGACGATCGCGTAGTACGCGGAGTGGCGCATCCGCCCCGTGTGGGTCACGACGTGGTTGCGGAAGATCCCCTCGAAGGTCGCGCCGATGCCCAGCAGCCCGGCCCGCGACTTCTCGTTGAACGAGTCGGTCTTGAACTCGACCCGGTGGCAATGCCATGTCCCGAACGCGTGGTCGAGCATGAGCAGCTTCGCCTCCGAGTTGGCCGCGGAGCGCTGCCACGGCACGCCGACCCAGGTCCAGCCGATCTCGGCCCGGTAGTCCGCCGGCGCGATGTTCCCGAACCGTGAGCTGCCGATCGCCTGCCCCGTGGCGGCCAGCCGGGTGATGAACGGCAGCATGTGGCCGGCCGCCCGACCCTCGAGGGCGGTCGCGACGTACGCTCGTAGGTCGTCCTTCGTGCGGACCGGGTAGGGGATCCACTGCCAGAGGGACGCCTCGGACGCGACCGGCCACAGCTCGTCGAGGTGATCCTCGGCGAGCGGCTCCAGGCGAACGTGCCGCCCGGCGAGCGTGACCGGCTCGACCCGCATGGGTGGCGTGGCGAAGTCATGGTCCATCGGTTGGGCTGGGTCCTCGATCCGGCCGACCGGTCGGCGCCCGCGTGGGGTCGCGCGCCTCAGATCCGTTCGATCCGGCGGCCAGCGTAGCGTGGGCCATGGCGCTCCGCACGGATCCCGGAGACCTCGAGCAGCCGGATGACCCGGCCGCGTTGGCCGCGGAACGGCTCGAGGAGCTCGAGCATCCGCTCGTCCGTCCCGCGTGGCTCGCGGGCGAGGGCCCACGTCACGAGGCTCGGCAGGTGGTAGTCGCCGACGCTCACCGCGTCGGGATCGCCCCACGCCCGGGCCGCGACCTCGGCCGCCGTCCACGGGCCGACGCCCGGGATCGAGCGGAGACGTGCCTGGCCGACCTCCGGGGTCAGGTCGGTGGCCGCCTCGAGCCATCTCGCCCGGGCCGCGACCCGGCGGATCGTGTCCGCCCGCCGGCGCTCCAGGCCGAAGCCGTGGAACGCGAAATAGGGCAGGCCGGCGAGCACGGCCGGGTCCGGCGGCAGACGCAGGCCGATCGCGCCGACCCGGGTGGTCGCGCCGGCGCGTACCGGGTCCGGGCCCGGAGCTGGTTCGCCGTACGTCGTGACGAGGCCGCGCCAGGCCCGATGGGCCTCGTCGCCGGTCACCTTCTGCTCGACGATCGCGGGAACGAGCGCCTCCATCACGGCGAGCGTCCGCGGGAAGCGCAGGCCCGGGCGGCGGCGTGCCAGCTCGCGGATGAGTGGATGGTCGGTCGCGAGGGCGTCGAGACCCGTAGGGTCGTCGAGCAGGCCGGCCATCGCGGGCGCATGGTCGAGCGCCCAGCCGGCGCCGTCTCCCCACGCCCGGGCGCGGAGCGTGCCACCGCCGATCGCGAGATGGATCGTGGCCGGCCCCTCCGGCGTCCGCGTGGCCCGCCAGACACCGTCGGCCCCGATGCGCATCGTCGGGTCGCCGCGGCCGCGCCAGAGCGGGGCGAGCGTGCCGCGCAGGTCGAGCGGCCCGGTGAGCGGGAACGTGCGTTCGTGCGCGGCGGCGGTCATCGCCCCGAGTCTGTCATGCCCGGCGGCGCCGATGCCGCTCCGGCGCTGCGTCCGGGCCCGAGCGCCCGTTTCGAGCCCGATGGGCGACCCCTGGCACCCGGTATCACCCATCGTGATCGTATCGCCCCGAACGGCATCGCCTGGTCCCAGATATCTCCCCGGGTGATGGTATCGGCGGGTTCATGCCCCGGAGGGCATCGGGCTCAGGCGGCCGCGTCCGGCCGCGTGCGTGAAACGGCCACGAAAGAGGGCCGTGAGCCGGCACGGTGGCGCTTTGTATCACGGGCGGTGATATCCGCGACCAGGAGCCCCGGCCCGCGACCCGCCAAAGCCGCGGATCGCGGGCCCGCCCCCGGAGCCCCTACCCGAGCGGGGCGAAGCGGGCCGTGAAGTGGCGCAGCGCCGGCGGCTCCGACACGATCCGGTACCCCGGCAGGTCCGCCGCGCGGGTGGCCACCGCCCGGACGACCTCGATGACGTAGTCGATGTGGCTCTGGGTGTACGTCCGGCGCGGGATGGCCAGGCGCACGAGGTCCATCGGCCCCGCCGTCTCCGAACCGTCCGGATGGCGCCCGAACATGACCGTGCCGATCTCGCAGCCCCGGATGCCGCCCTCCACGTAGAGGGCCACGGCGAGCGCCTGGCCCGGATAGGCGAGCGGTGCGATGTGGGGGAGCAGGGCCCGTGCGTCGAGGTAGACCGCGTGGCCGCCGAACGGCTGGACGACCGGGACACCGGCCGCCGCGATCGCGTCGCCCAGGTACGCCGTCGACCGGATGCGATAGCGGAGGTAGTCCTCGTTCACCACCTCGCGCAGGCCCTGGGCGATCGCCTCGAGGTCGCGGCCGGCGAGCCCGCCGTACGTCACGAAGCCCTCGGTGAGGATGAGGAGCGTGCGGCACCGCTCGGCCAGGGCGTCGTCGTTCATGGCCAGCCAGCCGCCGATGTTCGCGAGGCCATCCTTCTTGGCGCTCATCGTCATGCCGTCGGCAAGCGAGGCGATCTCCCGGACGATGTCGGGGATGGTTCGCCCGGACTGGCCCTCCTCGCGCTCGTGGATGAACCAGGCGTTCTCGGCGAACCGGCAGGCGTCGAGGAAGAGCGGGACGCCGTGGCGATCGCACACGGCCCGGACCGCCCGGAGGTTGCGCAGCGACACAGGCTGGCCGCCGCCCGAATTGTTCGTGATCGTCACGAAGACGACCGGGACATCGGCCGCGCGCTCCGCGAGCAGGCGCTCGAGCGCGTCGATGTCCATGTTGCCCTTGAACGGATGGATCGTGGCCGGCTCGCGGCCCTCGGCGATGACGAGGTCGACCGCCTCGGCCCCGGTCGCCTCGACGTTGGCCCGCGTCGTATCGAAGTGGGTGTTGTTGGGGATGACCTTGCCCGGTCCGCCGATCGTGCTGAACAGGATCTTCTCGGCCGCCCGGCCCTGGTGCGTGGGGATGACGTGGCGGAACGGGAAGAGCTCCTGGACGCTCTCGAGGAACGTGTACCAACTCGGGCTGCCCGCGTAACTCTCGTCGCCGTGCTGGATCGCGGCCCACTGGTCGCGGCTCATCGCACCGGTGCCCGAATCGGTGAGGAGGTCGATCAGGACGTCGTCGGCATGGACGTTGAAGAGGTTGTAGCCGGCGGCCTCGACCGCGGCGAGGCGCTCCGCGCGGCTGGTCATCCGGATCGGCTCGACAGCATGGATCCGGAACGGCTCGATGATCGTCCGCCAGCCGTCCATGCCGGCGAGCATAGCGCCCGCTCAGATCGACGGTTTCACCGCCACGAGTCGCTCCACGAGGCCGAGCCAGAAGCGCTGCAGCACCCGGATCTCGAGGCCCTCCGCCCGGGCGAAGTCGAGCGGCTCGCGCAGGAGATGATCCCCGTCGAAGCGGACCGTCAAGGGTTCCGCCAGCCGCTCGAGCGCCCGGACCGCCAGGTGCGGGCTCCGGACATGCTCCAGCGCGACGATCCGGCCGCCGGGCCGCAGGACGCGGACACCCTCGGCGAAGGCCCGTCCGGCATCCGGGATCGAGCACAGGCTGAGGCAGAACACGACCGTGTCGAAGGACTCGTTCGCGAACGGCAGCGCCTGGCCGTCGCCGAGGCGGAGGTCGGCCCCGCGGCCCAGCCGTTCGGCCCGGGCCCGGGCGACGCCGAGCATCGCCGGGCTGAGCTCGATCCCGGTCAGCGCGATGTCCGATGGGTATATCTCGAGGTTCCGGCCCGTACCGCAGCCCACCTCGAGCGTCGCGCCCTCCACCTGTCGCGCGAGCCAGGCTCGGCCTTCCCGCGGCAGCTTGCCGCCGCCCGACTTGTCGTACCGATGGGCGGTCCGGTCGTAGATGGCGCGGACGCGGGCAGTCTCGGGGCCGGCGTCCGGTCCTGGTCCAGCCCGGAGCTCGGTCCCGGTGCCGGTCGAGTCGGCCATTCAGCCGGGCCGCGAGCCGAACGGTCGGGTCCGATCGGGGTTCACGGGCTCGATGACCTCCCACGGACGGCCGTTCCAGTGGGCGGGCGGGGCCATCGTGAGCCGGGCCAGGGCGAGCAGGGTCTGGTCGTAGTTGATGCGCCAGCCGCGGAAGTCCCGCCACGCCTGGGCCCGATCCGCTCGCAACGGCACGCCCGACGCGGCGAGCTCGTCGCACGCGATGCCGAAGTCCTCCTCGCTGATGCTGCACGGCGTGTCCGGGCCGGGTTCGCGCTCGTACGTGACGCGGAAGAAGTCGGCGATCCGGCGGAGCGTCAGGTAGCCCGCCCGGATCGTGAGGTCCGCCTGGATGTCCTTGGGCACGTCCACCACGGATCGGTAGAGGGCAGCTCCGTCCATGATCGCTCCCGCCGCATTCACCCAGGAGTGATCGCGCTGCGGCGAACGGAAGAACGCCAGCGCGGCGAGCGAGGTGTGGGTCTCCCCGATGTCGGCGAACCACGTCTCCCACAGCTCGAGCTGGGCGTGGAAGTGGTCCATCCGCCCGAGGCGATGGAAGCGCTGGATCATCGCGATGGCCGAGGGCGGCGAATCCGCCCGGATCTCGAGCAGGTTCACGGCCAGCTCGCGCCGCGAGAACGAGGCGTACATCGTGGGCAGGTAGCTGATCAGGAGGGCCAGGAGGAGCAGGCCGATGCCGGCCTCACTGAACGCGGCGATATCCTCGGCCGTCCCTGCCGTCGGAGCGAAGCCGAGCGTGAACAGCGACGAGCCGCTCACCCGGAGCGCGTCGCCGGGCGAGTCCACGCCGAAGGCCCAGAAGATCGCCGAGTAGCCGGCGAGCACGAGGCTCAGCCAGACGACCGGCAGCAGGAGCAGCGATACCGGCGCGAAGTACGCGAGGACGCGGTCGCGGAAGGCGTACGGCTTGCCGCGGATGACCACCTCGAACAGGCGGCGCATCCAGGTGAAGACGATCCGGGCGATCGGCTCGTTCGAGGCGCGCGGCAGGACGAAGACCCGGATGGCCGAGCTGAGCGCGCGCGCGACGACGAATAGGCCGATCGCGAACACGAGGACTCTGAGGGCGAGCTCGTTGGCAGGCATCGGGGAGAGGGTAAGGGGTCCGGGGCCCGACGATGACCTGCCGTGGACAGGGCGGGCCTCCAACCCGTACCGTGCGGGCATGTGCCGATCCATCAAGACACTCCGACGCGCCGAGGAGCCGGCCACGCCCGACGAGGTCAACGCCGCCGCGCTCCAGTTCGTCCGCAAGGTGAGCGGCTACCGGGTGCCGTCCCAGCGGAATGCTCCGGCGTTCGAGGCCGCCGTGGCCGAGATCGCCCAGGCCTCCCGGCGTCTGCTCGACTCTCTCGCGACCCGTTGAGCGCGGCCCCGTGGTGGGTCCGACCCGGACTCGACGTCCGGGACGGCCGGCTCCGGATCGACGGCCGCGACGCCGAGGCGCTGGCTCGCGAGATGGGCACGCCCGCGTTCGTCTACGACCTCGACCGGTTCGGGGAGAACGTCCGGCGGCTCGGTGACGCGTTCG
>DASVIK010000272.1:0-5050 GCA_036382135.1 Candidatus Limnocylindrales bacterium
GATGTACGCGCCGGACGGGCCCGGCGCGCTGAACCACCAGCCGAGGGCGAGGCCCTTGCCCTCCCCGGCGGGCAGCGGCGCCCCCCAGTCGATGAGGCGGGCGGCGGCTTCGAGGCTCTCGCGGGCGCCGATCTTCTCGAAGACCTGGCCCGTCGGCCCCAGGTCGCCTTCCTCGGCGACGTTGCGGAGGCGGAACGCGAGTGGATCCATCCCCAGCCGGCCGGCCAGGGCGTCGACGTGCTGCTCGAGCGCCCAGCAGACCTGCGGCCCGGACGGCGCCCGGGTCGAGCCGGCCGGCGTCCGGTTCGTGTACGCCGTCCGACCCTCGACGTGGAGGTTGGGCAGGCGGTACGGTCCGGCCGCCATCATCGTGGCGACCTCGGTGATCACCGGCCCGTGTGTCGCATAGGCGCCCGTATCCAGCACCAGGTGGGCTTCGTGGGCGGTGATCGTGCCGTCGAGCTTGACACCCGTGCGGAACGTGGCGACCACCCCATGGCGGGCCATGTCCGTGGCCACGAACTCCTGGCGGCGGTCGAAGACGAGGCGGACCGGCCGTCGGGCGGCACGGGCCAGGGCCGCGATGTGGGCCTCGAAGTGGAACTCGCACTTCCCGCCGAACCCGCCACCGAGGTGGGGCACGACGATGCGGACCCGGCTCTCGGGCATCTCGAGCGTCTCCGTCACGCCCGTCCGGGCCGGGAACGGCGTCTGGGTCGTGCTCCAGACCGTCACCTTGTCGCCCTCCCACTGGGCGATCACGGCGTGCGGCTCGATGGGTACCGGATGGGTCATGTCGGCGACGTAGCGCCCTTCGACGATCACGTCGGCCGCGGCGAAGCCCGCGTCCAGGTCGCCGCGGACCATCCGCACGTAGCCGCAGTCGTTGCCGTCCCGGACGATCCCCTCGTTCGCGTCGTAGTCCGCCCAGCCCTCGTGCACGAGCGGCGAATCCTGGCGCAGCGCGGCCTCCGGGTCGACCACCGCAGGCAGCTCGTCGAGCTCCACCTCGATCAGCCGGCACGCCTCGGCCGCGAGCTCGGGGGTCAGGGCCGCGACGGCGGCGAGGATCTCGCCCTCGAACCGGACGGCGTCCCGTGCGAACAGCGTCCGGTCGTGGACCGCCGCGCCGTAGCGGACCTCGGGCACGTCGGCCGCGGTGATGACGGCCATCACGCCCGGGAGCGCCCGGGCCGCGGTCGTGTCGAGGCGGCGGATCCTGGCGCGCGGCACGCCCGCGTAGAGGAATGCGGCGTGGAGCATCCCGGGCATGCTCAGATCGGCCGCGTAGCGCGCCTGGCCGGTGACCTTGGGCAGGCCGTCTGCGCGGACATAGCGACGTTCTTCGACGGCCGTCATCGTTGGCTCCTCCACCGCCCGTTCGCCCGATGATAGCGGCCGCCTCGGTCGCCAGCCGCCGCTGGCGCGGCCTGCGGCACGATGCGCCGGCGACCTACTTCGTGCGGACCTTGAACGTCGTGAGCTTCGTGTTCGAGCCGATCACGGCGCCGGTCGTCGAGATGATCACGATCCGGACGGTGTATGTGCCCGCCCGGCCGGTCGCGGACACCTTGAAGCCGGGCTTGTACGTGGTCGTCGCCCCGGCGAGGAACGTGTAGAAGCCGTAGCGGTGGGTGTACACCCGGTGCCGGGCGGAGTCGTATACGTCGACCTGGACGCGCGCCCGGACCGTCACCGAAGGCTTGACCCTGACGGCGAAGGTCACCGTGTGGCCGCGGACCAGGCTCGTCGGCCTGGCCGATCCGCTCGACGTCCATTTCGCGACTGGCGGCGGGGGCGGGGGCGGATTCGGACCGGTCCCGAGCGTCAGGCCACCGCTCGCGTCGTAGGCCGCCGCCCGCTCGCGGAAGTACCCGCCGTCGTCATCTGCCGAGAGCGACGCGCGGGCGTTGCCGTTGATCGCGGCCGGATCCGTCACGCCGTCGCCGATCGCGTCGCAGGCGCAGGTCGTCCCGCCGGCCCCGCCCCCGAACAGCAGGGCGACGACGCCCGCGTCCCGCCAGAGGGCCAGGTGCGTGCCGGTCGGATCGTCGAGGAACCACTCGACGCGGTTGTCCTGGTAGTGGCCCCACGTGTCGTCCTGGGCGCGCATCTTCGTGTTGCCGAGGGGGATCTGCCAGACGACCATCCGCTTCCCGGTCGCAGCCACGAACCCGGCGATGAACCGGGCGTAGCGGACGAAGTCGGCGCCGTCCCACCACGACGCCCCGTTGTCGCCGTAGTTGGCGGTCTTGAAGGCGGCGTCGCGGTCGCCGATGTCGGTGAACGCGATGTCGAACGAGGCGCCGAGCGAGGCGTAGAACGCCGCGGCGCGGGCGGCGAGCGCGTCCACCGCCGGGTCGGAGTCGTTCGAGTAGCTGATGTCGTGGTTGGTCCCCCAGACCGACAAGTGGTACGCCAGGATCACGTTCGGGGCGAGCGTATCGCGCAGGCGCACGATCGCCCGGGCGAAGCCCGCCGCCGTGTTCGGGAGGCCGGCCAGCGCCGGGTCGCCGGAGCTGGCGACAGACGCCGGCACGCTCGTGGCGTCGTCGGTCCGTGAGGCGCCCTGCTCGATGTAGCCCCACAGGTCGGGCTCGACGTGGAGGACGACCGGTGACGACCCTGCGGCGCGCGCGAAGAAGAGGCGCAGATCCGCGTAGAACGCGGCCATCGTGGCCGTATCGGCGAGATTCGAGAGGTCTTTCGCGGCCTCGTCCGCACCGACCGCCGGGCTGGACTGGAGGAGCATGTAGTACGGGAAGACCGGCGTGATCCCGTGGGCCACGGACTCGGCGATGTAGGACGTGACGAAGGCGCCATCCGTGTTCCAGGTCGCCCAGCCGTTGCCGGTGTTCACGCCGCCGGCGAGGTACTGATAGCGGAACCCGAACTTGGCCGAGGCACGGAGCGCGGCCGCGCCACCGGGCGCGTCGGCCAGGCCGAGCTCGAGGCGGGTCGACGGCCAGGTCGCCGGCACGGGTGGCAGGGCGACGGCGGCACGGGCGGGCGCGGGCGACGGACCGAACAGGCCCGCCGAGAGGACGAGCGCCGCGAGGAGCGTGGTGAGCGGACGATGGGACGGCATCATCGAGCGCCGATCGTCGACCCGGACGATCCGGACGTCACTCCCTCGCTCGTCCGGGGCGATGGCCGTACGAAGGGGTCGGCCGGGCGCACGCGACCCGGCGGATCAGCCGGGGACGATCACCGGGACCGAGGTGCCGAGGAGCGCTCCATCGCCATCGACGGCGCGGACCGCGAGGACGGTCGGCCGTTCGCCGATGACGATCGCGGTCTCGAAGCCCGACCGGGCCGTTGATCCGAGCGGTCGCAGCGACCCGGCGCTCGCACCTCCGAGCACGTCCCAGCCGGCCACCTCGGTCGATCCGTTCCAGCTCGCGTAGACCGTCAGGCCGTTCGCCGGGCTGGAGTCGACCGCGACCGCCGGTGCGTCGTCCGGCCGGCCGACCCACGGCGCCCGGAGATCGCGGTACGACTGGACCCCGGCAGGAAACGTCGCGTCGAACAACAGCGTCCCGTCCGGCGCGAACTCGCTGAAGAAGGGCTGGCTGCCCCAGCCCACGAAGACGTCGCCGTTCGGCAGCACCTGGGCGTTGCCCTGGCTCGACGAGAGCAGGCCGGTCGGATGGACGAAGTCGCGGACGCGGCGCGCCGTGCGCGCGGTCTCGTCGAGCTCGAGGACGAGCGCGCGGGAACGGCCCGGCGTCGCGGAGTCGTCGTACAGGGTCACGGTGCCGTCGGCCTGGCGGCGGGCGTCGTGCTGCCATGAGAACGCCGCACCGTCGCCCATCGCGAAGTCGCTCCGCTTCCCGCCGAGTCGCCAGACGACCTCCCCGGTCGTCCGGTCGACCTTGTAGATCGTCGAGGTGTTCCGCGCCGAGACGAGCAGGTCGCCGTCCCGGTCGACCTCGATGGAGTTGAGGTGAGCGTAGTCGAAGGCCTGCCCCGTCGTGGTCGGCGGGGTGACGTACGACTCGTCGAGCGCGATGTGATCGACACTGTGCCAGGTCCAGATGAGGCGACCGCTCGCGAGATCCACCTCACGGATGGCACAGTCCATCACCTGGTAGGACACCCCCGGCGATCCGGCCGGGGCCACGCCCGCATCGGCGAAGAAGAGCGCGGTCCCATCGGTCGTGATCCGGAGCTCGTGCAGGTCCGCGCCGCCACCTCCGCCGGCCTCGATCCGGCCGATCTCGCGATAGGCCTCGTCGACCAGCACGAAGTCTCCGGAGCCGATCCCGCCGTTCACGGCGCCTTCCCACCAGGCGAGCGCCGGCCGGCCCTGGTACCGGACGACCTGGAAGTCGGCCACCGAGCGGCCGGAGCCGCCGCGCGCCCAGATCAGGTCGCCGGAGTCGTCGACGATCGTCGGGCCGTCGACCCCGGCGCCGTTGCCGGGCGTGTAGAAGATGTAGCCGGGAGCGACGCCCCGGGCGAGCGTCGTGAGCTCGATCACCGGCGGCGTGAGGTCTGGCCGGGACCGGAACTGGTGCCGCTTGCCCGGGGCGGCCGACGCCGAGGGACGCGGCGACGGGGCGGCCGCCGTGGACCCGGCCACGAGCGCGAAGGGCGTCGTCGGCCGCGGTCCTGGCGACGCACCGCCGAAGGCGACGATCGCCTGCCGCGCGAGGGCGACGAGCCCACCGGTTCCGATGATGGCGAGGCCCGACGCCTTGACGAATCGACGCCGGGTCCACCCCGGCTGGACGGGTCGGGGAGCGATCGTTCCATCCTCCTGGGGCAGCGGATCGCGGCTGGGGACGGCGATCCGGGAGCGGCAGGACGATGCTAGGCCGGGAACCTGAGCGAGACCTGAGGGTCGCTTGATGCGCGGCCCGGCCGCCGTGGACGGCGGGGTACCGGCGCGTCGGACGGTCAGGCGAACGCGAAGTCGATGGTCTCGGCTTCGCGGTCGCGATCGCGCCGGCCGGTGCTGCGACGCTCGAGCGCGTCGAGCACGTCGAGGCAGAATCGGTCCAGCCAGACAGCTTCCTCGTCGATCGATTTGGTGGCGTCGAGGCCG
>DASVIK010000273.1:0-3415 GCA_036382135.1 Candidatus Limnocylindrales bacterium
CGTCTCCGTCGTGGTGAATGCCGGCGAAAGTGACATCGGCCTGCCGGGCGCCCAGATCGGCCGCATGGAGCTCACGAGCAACGCGGCCAGGACGCGTGTCGACCTGTCCGAGGCCTCGGTCGCGAGCCTGTCGGGCACGGTCAATGCCGGGCTGCTCTCCTTCCGCCTCCCCGCGAACGCGGACGTCGCCGGCTCCATCGAGATCAACGCCGGGTCGCTCCAGGTGTGCGCTCCCAGCGGGCTCGGCCTGCGCGTCCACCACGCGGGCGTGCTGAGCGCGATCTCGGTCGGCGGCCGGCACCAGGCCGGCACGGACTGGCAGAGCGCGGATTATGCGTCGGCGACCCACCATGCCGACCTGAATGTCAACGTGAATCTCGGTAGTGTCGAGATCGATCCGATCGGAGGATGCAAATGAACCGCCGTCTCTATCGTTGCCGCCACGACAAGCGCGTGGCCGGTGTGGCCGCGGGTGTGGCCGAGTACTTCGAGGTCGACCCGACCCTCGTCCGGATCTTCTGGGTCCTCTCGGTCTTCGTGGGAGGCATGGGTCTGCTCCTGTACATCGCGATGGCGATCATCGTGCCGCTCGAGCCCGAGTCGGGCTTCGTGGCGTCCGGCTCCGCGGCCGGCGCCCAGCCGGGCGCTCCGGCAGCTGATGCGACCGCCGAGGGCACCGTCGCCTCCCCCACCGACTGGCACGTCGCTCCGGCGGGCCACCAGCACGCCACGCGCGGCAACGGCCGGGCGACGACCTGGTTCGGGATCGTCCTGATGCTCTTCGGTGCCCTGGCTCTCGTCGACGTGCTCCTGCCCGCATGGGCGGACGGCGGCCGCTTCCTGTGGCCGGCGTTCATCGTCGGGATCGGGGCCCTCCTCGTGGCCAGCGCCATGCGACGCGAGCCGACCGAACTGTGATCGGTGGCGCGGTCCTCGTCGTAGGGCTGCTCCTCATCCTGGCCGGGCTGGCGTCAGCCTGGATCCCCGGCGAAGCCACGTTCGCTTCGTCGGGGATCGCCCTTGCCCCGGAGACGGGGGATGGAAGCGGGGCGGCACCACTCCGGCTCGCCCGGCGGGCACGCAACCCGATCCGGGCGTTCGTGCTGGCGCCGATCCACCCCGCGACCTGGTACGCGAACGCGGCGATCGGCCTCGGGTTCTTCGTGGGCACGTTCGCGTTCGCGATCCTCGTCTCGATCGCGTCGGCGGGGCTCGCCACGCTCGTCGCGGGCGTCGGGTTGCTGTTGATCGCGCTCGGGATCGAGGGCTCCCGGCTCGGCGCACGGATCGAGCGCTGGCGCGTCAGCCTCGGCTCCCCGGACCGCCTCCTGGCGCACCCGTATCGGCCCCTCCGCGGCGGCGTCATCGAGATCCTCCGGGCCGAGTTCGCCGACGAGAACCGCTGGCGCGACGCGCTGTACGTCGCGGTGAACTTCCCCCTCGCGGTCATCGAGTTCTTCGTCATCCTGAGCGTCTGGTCGCTCTCGCTGTCGCTGCTGACGATGCCGCTCTGGTACGACGCCGTGGCCGGGGCGAGCCTGCCCGGGTACCTCGACTGGTTGTCTGGCCACGAGGCCCCGCTCGTCATCCTTCGGGCCCTGGCGGGCGCGGCGTTGCTGCCGGTCGCGGCCTCGCTCTCGCAGCTCGTCATGGCCCTTCATCGGGGGGTCGTCGCCGGGCTCCTGTGCACGTCCGAGAGCCGCGAACTCCGGCGGCAGGTCGAGACCCTCAAGGAGAGCCGCTCCGCCGTCCTCGACGTCGAGGCGAGCGAGCTGCACCGGATCGAACGCGACCTTCATGACGGCGCCCAGCAACGCCTCGTCATGCTGACCATCGACCTGGGTCTGGCGAGTGAACGGATGGATACGGATCCTGCGGCCGCCAGGCAGCTCGTCCTCGACGGACAGGAGCAGGCTCGACTCGCGCTGGCCGAGTTGCGCGACCTCGTCCGCGGGATCGCCCCCTCGATCCTCCTCGATCGTGGCCTGGTGGCGGCGATCGGCTCCATCACGGCTCGAGGGCCCGTGCCCACGGCCGTCCGGAGCGAGCTCCCGCCCGGCGAGCGGCTGCCGGCCGCGATCGAGCGAGCCGCCTACTTCGTCGTCGCCGAGGCACTCGCGAACGTGGCCAAGCACAGTGGCGCACGGGCGTGCGAGGTGCGCTGTCGGCGGCAGGGCTCGCGCCTGATCGTCGAAGTCTGGGACGACGGCGCGGGTGGGGCGACGGTGGCGCCGGGCGGCGGGCTGGCCGGCCTCGCCGGACGCGTCGCCGGGGTGGACGGGACGTTCACGTTGTCCAGCCCGATCGGCGGCCCGACGGTCGTGCACGCCGAGCTGCCGCTGCCCGCCTGGGGTCCGCCGGCCTAGGAACCCAGGTACGTCAGTACGGCAAGGACGCGGCGGTGGTCGTTCTCCGAGTCGGGCAGCTCCAGCTTACCGAAGATGCTCCCGATGTGCTTCTCGGTCGCCCCCTCCGTGATGCCCAGGAGCGTGGCGATCCCCATGTTCGTGCGACCCTCGGCCATCGCCGCGAGCACCTCCCGTTCGCGGGGCGTCAGGGCGGACAGCGGGTCGTCCACCTGGTGGCGGACCATGAGCTGCGCGACGACGTCGGGATCGAGCGCGGTCCCCCCGCGGGCGACCCGGCGCAGGGCGTCCATGAACTCGCGGACGTCGCCCACCCGGTCCTTGAGCAGGTACCCGACGCCACCGGCCCGATCCGCGAGCAGCTCGGTCGCGTACTGGCGCTCGACGTACTGGCTCAGCACGAGGACGGGGGTGCCCGGCACGCGGCGGCGTGCCTCGATCGCCGCCCGCAGTCCCTCGTCACGTTGGCTGGGCGGCATCCGGACATCCACGACCGAGACGTCGGGACGATGCGTCACGACGGCCTCGACGAACGACGGGCCGTCGCCGACCTTCGCCACCACCGTGCCCCCGGACTCCTGGATCAGTCGCGCGATGCCTTCACGGATGAGCACCGAGTCCTCGGCGATGACGACGCGCAGCGGGGCGGGTTCCATGCGTCGATGATGCGCCATCGAGGACAGGTCCGAGGGTGGCTCGTCGCCGCGATCCTCGGCCAGGCGGACCCGCAGGATCCGCTGCCGACCGTCGCCGACGCACCGCGTGAGATGCGGAACAGCCTCACCGTCGTCGTCCCCGGCGAGGCGCACACGGTCGGCCACCTTGGCTGCATGCCGGACATGGTCGCCGCCTTCATCGCTGCCGGAATGACGAACGGGCTCGATACGAGCTGCGCGTCGACGGGCATGACCCCGCCTGCGTTCCGGACCTCGCCGTAGGCCTCGAACCGATCGGTCGTCGACGGTGCCAACGTGGTTTGATGGTCCGATGCACGACGTCGCTGGCGGGCACTCCCGACGTGGCTGAACGAAAGCACGGCGTCCCTCCCC
>DASVIK010000274.1:0-12108 GCA_036382135.1 Candidatus Limnocylindrales bacterium
GGGATCTGAGGGCCCACCACATGCGCTTCCAGGGTCCGCTCGGTATCCGCACTTCGGCGGTGGGGGAAGAGACGGAGGCAACGCACGTTCCGGTGCTGGTTGACGAGATCATCGAGATGCTCGCGCCGGCCCCGGGCAGCCTCCAGATCGACGCCACCGTCGGCGGCGGTGGGCACACCGAACGGATCCTGGAGGCGTCAGATCCTGATGGCCGCCTCCTCGGTCTCGACGCCGATGGGGCGGCCATCGCCAGAGTTGGGCTGCGCCTGGCCCGCTACGGCGATCGCCTCGTCCTGCGCCAGGCGAACTTCCGTGACCTCGCGACGCTGGCGCCGGCCGCCGGCTTCGCCGTGGTGGACGGCCTGCTCATGGACCTTGGGCTCTCGAGCTTCCAGCTCGCCGATCGCGAGCGCGGGTTCGGGTTCCGGGCCGGCGGACCGCTCGACATGCGCTTCGACACGAGCCGGGGCGTGCCCGCCGCCGAGCTGCTCGCGACCCTCGACGCGGACGAGCTGGCGGCCCTCTTCCGGCGCTACGGCGAGGAGCCGAACGCCGGGCGGATCGCCCGGGCGATCGTCAACGACCGCCGCGCCGCGCCGATCGCCACCGCCGAGGCGCTGGCCGGGCTCATCGAACGGATCGTCCCGCCCGACCCGCGCAAGCGCAAGCGGATCCATCCCGCGACCCGCGTCTTCCAGGCGCTGCGCATCGCGGTGAACGCCGAGCTCGACGCGCTGGAGGCGGCCCTGGCGGCCTCGATGGACCTCCTCCGTCCGGGTGGCCGCCTCGTCGTCCTCAGCTACCACTCGCTCGAGGACCGGATCGTCAAGCGCTTCATCGCCGCCGAACGGCGGGGCTGCGTCTGCCCGCCGGAGGTGCCCATCTGCGTCTGCGGCCGCCATCCGCGGCTGCGGCCGCTCGGACGTTCCCTGACCGCGCGCCCTGAAGAGGTCGCCGCCAACCCCCGCTCCCGGAGCGCCCGGCTCCGGGTCGCCGAACGGATCGCCGCCTGAGCCGACCGCGACCGGCGGATGGTCCGTCGTGCCGACCGGTTCACCAGAGGAAGGAGGAGCTCGCGTGAGCAAGCGCCATCAGGCCAGTCGTCGTCGGACGTACGGCCGCCGCCAGCACGAGCTGCGGGAACGCGTCGAGAAGACGCACCCGCGCGACCTCGCGGAGTTCGACCTCCGGCGCGCCGAAGAGGACGCCGACGGCTTCCCGTTCTTCGACCTCGACCTCGGGGCGCGGCGCCTCGGCTATGCCATGGGCGACTGAGATGGCCATCTACCAGGGAGCCCGGCCGCGGTCGGGCTTCATCGGGACGGGCGGCCGCCGGAGCGCTTTCATGCCCGGCGCGACGCTCGCGCCGCCGACGATCTCCCGGCGCCGGTCGCGCACGGCCGTCCGGGCCGGTCGCCGGTCGGGGCGCGTCGGCCTCGTCCTCGGCGGCATCGTGATCGCCTTCCTGCTCGCGTTCTTCTGGCTCGTCCAGAACGTGCGCCTGACGACGACCGGCTACGACATCGCCGGCCTCCAGTCCGAGCGCGACCGGCTCGACGCCACGACCCAGGACCTGGTCACGAACATCCAGCGGCTGGGTAGCGGCCCGGCGATCCGCAAGCAGGCCCTCGACGCCGGTCTGACCCCGCTCGCCGCGCCCGTCGTCGTGCCGGCTCGCTGAGCCGTCGATCGATCGATGATGGGTCGCACCGACTCGCGCGTCCGCCACCTCGCGATCCTCCTCGTGTTCGCCGTGGTCGGCGTGTCGCTCGTCGGCCGGCTCGCGTGGTGGCAGATCGTGCGCGGCGCGGACCTCGCCGCCGACGCCCGCCGCGAGACGACGACGATGCTGACCGATCCGTCGCGGCGGGGGACCGTGTACGACCGGAGCGGGACGGTGGTCCTCGCCACGTCCGTGGACCGCTACCGGCTCGTGGCGTCGCCGCGGCCGCTCACCCTGGCGACGCGCCAGAAGACCGCCCAGAACCTCGTGACGATGCTGTCGATCACCGGTGCGGCGGCGATCGACCTGGCGACCCGGATGACCTCCGACCGTGGCTATGTCGTGCTCACCCGCGGCCTGGATGAACCGACCGCCCAGCGGGTCCGCGACGGCCTTGCCGGAGGCGACCTCGCGGGACTGTCGCTCGAGGCCGAGCCGGAGCGCCGCTACCCCCTCGCCGGCGGAGCGCCGAACTCGACGCTGGCGGCCCAGGTGCTCGGCTTCGTGAACCGCGACGGCACGGGCCAGTACGGGATCGAGGAGCGCTACCAGGGGCAGCTCGCCGGCCAGCCGAAGGTCGAACAGGCCGTGACCGACGGGTACGGCGATCCCGTGCCGGGCTCGATCGTCGTCCAGTCGCCCGGCGTCGCCGGCGTCGACCTGCGCCTCTCGCTCGATGCCGGGCTCCAGCTCCAGCTCGAGCAGGAGCTCATGGCCGCCGGCATGGCCGACCGGGCCCTGAGCGTCTCGGGCATCGTCATGGATCCCTACACCGGCGAGGTCTACGGCGAGGCGACGTACCCGTCCTACAACGGGAACGACTACGCGGCGATCGCCGCGCAGGACCCCCAGCGTTTCGTCGACCCGGTCGTGAGCTCCGTCTACGAGCCGGGCTCCGTCTTCAAGATGATGACCGCCCTGGCCGGCTTCCAGAACGGCACGGTGACCCCGGCGACGCGGATCGACGACACGGGGTCGCTGTCGCTCGACCGTGGCACCGCGCGCGTCTCGGACGCCAACCTGCGGGGCATGGGCTGGATGCCCTTCGAGGACATCGTCGCCTACTCCCGCAACGTCGGCGCCGCGCGGGTGGCCATCGGGCTGGCGAGCTCGACGAAGAAGGCCTCGGCGATCCTCCACGCCACGTGGTCCACCCTCGGCTTCGGGGCCCGGACGGGGATCGATGTCGCCGGCGAGGTGCAGGGCCTCGTGCGCGACCCGGCGATCACCCGGTGGAGCCAGCTCGACCTCGCCAACGGCGCGTTCGGCCAGGGCGTCGCGGTGACCCCGATCCAGCTCGCGACCGCCTACAGCGCGATGGTCAATGGCGGAACGCTCCCGACGCCCCACCTCGTGCTCGCGGTCGGCAACCAGGCGGTCGAGGTCCCGTCACGCGGGCGGATCATGACGCCCCAGATGTCGGCCCAGATGGTCGACCTGATGAGCCACGTGCTGCGGACCGTGCCGTGGTACCGGGACAACACGCTGACGCCCGGCTATGTCATGGGCGGCAAGACCGGGACGGCGCAGATCTGGGACGCGAAGGCGAACCACGGCAAGGGCGCCTGGAAGCCGACCTACAACTACTCGTTCATCGGTTACATCGGCAAGGGCCGGCCGCAGCTCGTGATCGCGATCACGATCCGCGAGGCGAAGCCCAAGTTCGTGGCCCAGGGCAACCTGCCGCTGAACGTCGAGAGCTACGAGCTGTACCGGCGCGTGGCGACCGACGCGATGGCCACCCTGGACCTGCCGCCCGCCGGCCAGACCGCCGGCGCGATCCGTCCGTGAGCGTGGCCTATGCCACACTTCCGCGCGTGACCGACCCACTGGCGCGGCTCCGGGGAGGGGATGCCGGGCCCGCCTTCTCGGCCGCCGATGTCGCCCGCGTTACGGGCGGCCGCCTCTTGCGCTCGAGCGACCGGCCCATCCGCGGGGGAGCCGTCGACTCCCGTCGTGTGGAGCCCGGGCAGGCGTTCGTGGCACTGCCCGGCGAGCGCACCGACGGCCATGCCTTCCTCGAACGGGCCGCCGCCGCCGGAGCCGGGGCACTCATCGTCAGCCGGCCGCTCGACGCGGCCGCGCTCGAGGCGCTCGGTGACGTGACCGTGGTCCTCGTGCGCGACGGCCTGCACGCCCTGGGCACGCTCGCTGCGGCCTGGCGCCGGCGGTTCGCTCCGCTCGTCGTCGGGATCACGGGCAGCATCGCCAAGACGTCCACGAAGGAAGCGGTCGCGGCGGTCCTCGGCCGGCGCTTCACGACGCTCCGGAGCGAGGGCAACCAGAACAACGAGATCGGCCTGCCGCTCACGCTCCTGCGGCTGGGCCCCGAGCACGAGGCGGTCGTCCTCGAGATGGGTATGTACATCGGCGGAGAGATCGCCGACCTCGCTGCGCTGGCCGCGCCGCGGATCGGTGTCGTCACCGCCGTCCAGCCGGTCCACCTGAGCCGGATCGGGACGCTCGACGCGGTCGAGCGGGCCAAGGCCGAGCTGGTCGAGGCGCTGCCCGCCGACGGGACGGCGGTCCTCAACGCCGACGATCCCCGGGTGGCCCGGATGGCCGCGTCGACCGCGGCGCGGACCATGACCTACGGGTTCGACCCGGCCGCCGATGTCGGCGCGGAGCAGGTCGTACCGGCCGGTGCCGCGGGCATGCGCTTCACGCTCCGCATCGGCGGGACGCGGCGACCGGTCGCCACGCCGGTCCTGGGCCGTCACGGCGTCCACAACGGGCTGGCCGCAGCGGCGGTCGGATCGGCCGCGGGCTGCACGCTCGACGAGATCGTGGCCGGCCTGGCGGCCGGCTGGGCGGCACCGCATCGGGACCGGCTCGTCCGAGCGGGCGACGTGACGATCCTCGACGACAGCTACAACGCCTCGCCCGGCTCGGTGCTGGCCGCTCTGGACCTGCTGGCCACGCTGCCGGCGTCGCGCCGCGTGGCCGTCCTCGGCGAGATGCTCGAGCTCGGCGACGCCCACGAGAGCGGCCATCGCGAGGTCGGCCGGGCGACCGCACCCCTCGTCGGGCTGCTGGTCGTCGTCGGCCCCGGGGCGGGCGCGCTGGCCGAGGGGGCGATCGAGGGCGGCCTGGCGGCCGAGCGGATCCTGCGGGTCGCCGACGCCGAGGCGGCCCTGGAGGTCCTCCGGCCGCGCCTCCGGGTCGGCGACACGATCCTCGTGAAGGGCTCGCGGGGCATCGCCCTCGACGGGCTCGTGGAGCGCCTCGTCGCGGAGGCCGACGCATGAGGGAAGGCGGCGCGATCGAGATCATCCAGGGCCTCCTCCTGGCGTTCGCGGTCGTCGTCATCCTCATGCCCGGCTATATCCGGCTGCTCAAGTACGTCGGCATCGGCAAGCAGATCCGCGAGGAGGGCCCGCACAGCCACCTCGTCAAGGAGGGCACGCCCACGATGGGTGGCCTCCTCGTGGTCATCGTCGTCGTCGCGCTTGCCTTCTTCTTCGGGGCGATGGACGCCTCGACCTACTCGCCGCTGGCCGCCCTCCTGGGGGTCGGCCTGCTGGGCGCCTTCGACGACTACCTCAACGCCAAGACCGGCACGGGCATCAGCGTCCGCCAGAAGTTCGCCTGGCAGCTCATCGTGGCGATCCTCGCCGCGCTCTATATCCAGAACCACTTCGCGATCACGGACATCCGGGTCCCGTTCGTGGGCGACGTGGAGATCGGGCGCTGGCTGTACGTGCTGTTCGCGGCGTTCGCGATCATCGCCGCCAGCAACGGCGTCAACATCACCGATGGGCTCGACGGGCTGGCGGGCGGCACGACGATCTTCGCCTTCGTCGCCTATCTCATCATCGCCGTGCTCAACGTGCCTCACCAGCCGAACCTGGCGTTCGTGTGCGCCGTCGTCATCGGCGCCGTGCTGGGATTTCTCTGGTTCAATGTCCATCCCGCCCAGATCTTCATGGGCGATTCGGGCGCCCTGTCGCTGGGGGCCATGCTCGCGGTGACGGCGTTGATCACCGGCCAGATCCTCGTCCTGCCCCTCATCGGCATCATCTTCGTCGTCGAGACGGGCTCGGTCGTCCTGCAGGTCGCCTACTTCAAGGCGACCGGAGGCAAGCGGATCTTCCGGATGACGCCGATCCACCACCACTTCGAGCTCGGTGGCTGGGACGAGGAGAAGATCACCTTGCGTTTCTGGATCGTCTCGATCCTCGCCGGACTGCTCGGCGTGACGTTCTTCCTCGCCTCGATCAAGGCGCTCCCGTGAACGGGCGATGAAGACGATGGCGACCGAGCGACCGATCGACCTCGACGGGCTGACCCTGGACGGCGTCCGCGCCGGGGTCCTGCGGGGCCGGCGAGTGGCAGTCCTCGGGGCGGCCCGGAGCGGCATCGGCCTCGTCCGCTTCTTCGTCCAGGCCGGCGCGTTCGTCACGCTCTATGACGCTCGCCCTCCCGACCAGCTCGCGGAAGCGGAGTCGGCGATCGAGGCGCTGGAGGTCGCGCACGCGCCTGGCCTGGCGCCGGGATCCGGCCCGCTCGTCGACATCGTCGCGGGACCGGATGTCGACCCCGCGGTCGCCTTCGAAGGCGCCGCGCTCGTCGCGACGTCGCCGTCGATCAATCCCGACTATCCGACGACCGAGCCGCGCCTCCGGGCGGCCCTGCGGCACCTCGTGGACGCTCACGCCGCGGACGCGACCGCGGCCCCTGCGCTCGTCTCCGAGGCGGACCTCTTCCTGCGCCTCTGTCCGGCGCCGACGATCGGGGTGACCGGCACGAAGGGCAAGACGACGACGTCGACGCTGGCGGCGGCCGTCCTCGCCGCGGATCCGTCCCACCCGGTCGAGCTCGGCGGCAACATCGGGCGGCCGCTGGTCGAGCTCCTGCCGACCCTCGGCCCCGACCACCGGGTCGTCATCGAGCTCTCGGAGCTGCAACTGCCGACGCTGTCGCGGGGCACGACGGTGGCCGTGTACACGAACGTCACCTCGGACCACCTCGACCGCCACGGGACGCTCGAGGCGTACCGGCGGGTCAAGCGCCGCCTGGCCGAGCTCGTCGACCCGGCGGGCGCGCTCGTCCTCAATGCCGACGACCCGACCGTCGCGGCCTACGCCTCGTCGGCCCGTGCGCGCGTGATCACCTATCGAGGCAGCGCCCCACCACCGGGCGGCCTCGGCATCGTCGAGGACTGGATCGTGGCCGACGGGGTCGAGCGGTTGGCTGCGCTCGGCGGAGGGGCCGCGGCCACGGGACCCGGCGGGCGCATCCTGCCGGTCGGCGAGCTGGCCATCCCCGGCCGGCACAACGTCGCCAATGCCATGGCGGCCACGGCCGTCGGCCTCCTGTTCGGCGTCGATCCCGACGCGATCCGGCGGGCGGCGACGGCGTTCACCGGTGTCGAGCATCGCCTCGAGACCGTCGCCACGATCGACGGGGTCCGTTTCGTGAACGATTCACAGGGCACCCAGCCGGACGCCGTCATCGCCGCACTGCGCGCCTACTCCGCGCCGATCGTTCTCATCGCCGGCGGCCGCGACAAGGAGATCGACCTCTCGGCCCTCGCGCCCGTCGTGGCCGAGCGGGCGGCCGGGGCGATCCTCATCGGGGAGAGCGGGCCCGCCCTGGAGCGCCTCTTCCGGTCGGCCGGCCTCGAGCGGACCGAACGCGCGGCGACCCTCGAGGACGCCGTCGGGCGAGCGGACGGCCTGGCGCGCGCCCTGGCCGGGGCCGGAGCCGCCGGCGCGGCCGGTGGCGACGGCCTGGCGACCGTGCTCCTGAGCCCGGCCGCGGCATCGTTCGACATGTTCGTGGACTACGCGGCCCGCGGCCGTGCCTTCAAGGCCGCCGTGGCGGCGCTGGCCGCCCGCCGGGCCGCGATCAGGGGGGCCGACCGATGATCCTCGCCCGCGTCCTGTCGCCGACCCGGAGCCGGACGAACACGCTCAAGCGCGAGCAGCACCAGCCCGACTACATCTTCCTCATCGCGATCATCGGCCTCGTGGCGATCGGCGTCCTGATGGTCTACTCGTCATCGGCGATGACCTCGTACCTCAGCGACGACGACCAGTTCAAGGTGGTCGGCCCGCAGGTGGTCTGGGCGGCCCTCGGGCTCATCTCGATGGCCGTCGTGACGCGCATCGACTACCGCTACTGGCGGCTCGCGTCCGTGCCCCTGTTCGGGCTGGCCGTGATCCTGCTCGTCATCGTCGTGTTCGTCCCGTCGCTCAACTACGTCGTGGGCGGCTCGGCCCGCTTCCTGCGCATCGGGCCGCTGCCCCTGTTCCACCCGGCCGAGGTCGCCAAGCTCGCGCTCGTCGTCTATCTCGCCCACTGGTTCGCCCGGCGAGGGACCGGGATCCACGCGTTCTGGAGCGGGACGGTCGTGTTCCTCGTCATCAGCGGGCCGGTGATCCTGCTCGTCCTGCGCGAGCCGGACATCGGGACGAGCACCGTCCTGGCCGGCACGGCCCTGGTCATGTTCTTCGTGGCCGGCGCGAACCTCCTCCACCTCGCGGCCCTCGGCTCGACGGTCATGCTCGGCGCGGCGGCCTTCATCGCCACCCACTCGTACGCGATCGTGCGCGTCCGGGCGTTCATCGATCCGTGGAGCGACCCGTCGGGGAGCGGATTCCACACGATCCAGGGCCTGCTCGCGCTCGGCCTGGGCGGGCTGCTCGGGTCGGGTCTCGGCGAGAGCCGCCTCGCGGCCGGCCACCTGCCCAACGCCTACAACGACTTCATCTTCGCCATCATCGGCGAGGAATTCGGACTCGTCGGGGCGGCCCTCGTCATCTTCCTGTTCGTCGTCATCGGCTACCAGGGGATCCGGATCGCGCTCGGCGCTCCGGACACGTTCGGGGCGCTCCTGGCGGCCGGCATCACGGCCTGGATCTGCATCCAGGCCTTCATCAACATCGGGGTGGTCGTGGCGCTCCTGCCGGTGACGGGGATCACGCTGCCCTTCGTGAGCGCGGGCGGGTCGTCCCTGGCCATCACACTGACCGCGGTCGGTATCCTCCTGTCGGTGTCTCGCGAAACCGTGGAGAAGGGGACCTGGAACGATGCGTCTGCTGATCGCCGGCGGGGGCACGGGCGGGCACATCTACCCAGCCCTGGCCGTCGCCCAGTCGCTGCGCACCCGGAGCGAGGCTGACGTTCGCTGGCTCGGCGGACACCGAGGCCTCGAGCGTTCGATCGTGGGCGCGGCCGGGATCCCGGTCCAGCGGCTCGTCCTGCGCTCGCTGCGAACGACCGAGCGGGACATCCATCTCGCCCTCGATCCGCTCCGCCTCGGCGCCTCGGTCGCCCAGGCGACGGCGATCCTGGCCCGCCAGCGGCCCGCCGCGATCTTCACCACCGGCGGCTACACCGCCATCCCGGTGCTCATGGCAGCCGCCCCGATGCGCATCCCGGTCGTCATGTGGGAGGGCAACGTCATCCCGGGCCGGAGCGTCCGGGCCACGGCGCGCCTGGCCGGCGTCCTCGCCGTGAGCTTCGCCGCGACGTGCGCGGCCGTCCGTGCCGGCGGGCCGTGCTTCGTGACCGGGACGCCGATCCGCGACCTCCGCGACCTCGATCGTGAGGCGGCCCGGGCGCATTTCGGCATCCCGCCCGGCGCCCGGATGCTGCTCGTCTTCGGCGGCTCGCAGGCCGTCCGGCGCTTCAATACCGCCGTCGCCGAGGCGCTGGCCCAGCTCGTGGAGCGGGTGCATGTCGTGCACGTGACCGGTGACGAGGGGTACGCCGCGGCGCTCGCGGCACGTGAGGGCCTGCCCGTCGACCGGCGCGAGCGCTACCGTCCCGTGCCATTCCTGCGCGAGGACATGGCCGACGCCCTGGGCGCGGCCGATCTCGTCGTGGGCCGGGCCGGCTCGTCGACGCTCGCCGAGGTCACCGCGCTCGGCCTGCCGATGGTCGTCGTGCCCTATCCCCACGCCGCCGGACATCAACGGGCCAACGCACGCGTCCTGGCCGATGCCGGGGCGGCCCGGCTCATCGAGGACGAGGCGTTCGACGGCGCGGCACTGCTCGCGGCGACGGCCCTGCTCGACGACCCGGCCGCCCACGCGATCATGGCCGCCGCGAGCCGGTCGCTCGGTCGCCCGGGCGCGGCCGACGCAGTGGCCGAGCTGGTCCTTGCCGCCGCCGAGCGCCGACCCCTGCCCGACGCGGAGGCGATCGACCGTCTGTCGCGCGGCGGCGGGTGATGCCGATGACCGGTGCGTCGGCCGGGCCGGCCTTCGACGCGATCGCCCTCGGGACCGAGATCCAACGGCGACTCGGGGTCAAGACGTCGCGTGACGAGCCGCTCGCCCGGTTCACGACGATGCGCGTGGGCGGTCCGGCCGACCTCTTCGCGGTGGCGCACAACGCGTTCGAGCTGCGCGGCCTCGTGAAGTTCGCCCGGGCGCGGGGCCTGCCGCACGTCCTCCTCGGGCGCGGCAGCGACGTGGTGATCGCCGACGCGGGCATCCGCGGCCTCGTCATCCAGAACAGGGCCGAAGGCGCCGAGATCGTCGACGGCCGGCTCGTGGCGGAAGCCGGCCTGGCCATGGCCCGTGCGGCCACGCTCACCCAGGCGGCCGGCCTGTCTGGCCTGGAATTCGGGCTGGCCATCCCGGGCACGGTGGGCGGGGCGGTGTGGGCCAATGCCGGGGCCCACGGTGCGGACGTGGCCGCGATCGTCGAATCCGCGCTCGCCCTGCTCGCCGATGGGTCCGAGCGCCGCCTGCCGGCCGCCGAGCTCGGGCTGGCCTATCGCGACAGCCGGTTCAAGTCGGGCTCGCGGGGTTCGGCCCCGCCGGCCGCCGCGCCCGCCACTCCCGCCGGCGCGGGCGGGGGCGCGACCGCCTCTGCATCGGATGGCCCGGCGGAGGTCGTCCTCGCAGCCACATTCCGCCTCGAACCGGCCGAACCGGCCGTCATCAAGGAGCGCCTGGACGAGATCCGCCACTGGCGCCAGGCCCACCAGCCCATCGGGCTGCCGAGCGCCGGCAGCGTCTTCCGGAACCCGGCCGATGGCCGCTCGGCGGGCGCGCTCATCGAGGGCCTCGGCCTCAAGGGGGCGGTCGAGGGCGGCGCGACGGTCAGCCCCAAGCATGCCAACTTCATCGTGAACGACCGGCGCGGGACGGCCGCGGACGTGCGCCGCCTCGCCGAACGGGTCCGGGCCGAGGTCGCCCGGGCGACCGGCGTCGAGCTGGTGTTCGAGGTCATGTTCCTCGGCGACTGGTCGTCCTGGGACCTCGACACGGGTGCGGCCGTGAGCGCGGACGCAGGCTCCGGCGCGGGCACGGGCGGCGCGTCGTGAGCGGACCCGACCGCGTGCCGATCGTCGTGCTCCTCGGGGGGCCGTCGGCCGAGCACGACGTCTCGATCGTCTCCGGCGGCGCGATCGGCGACGCGCTCGCGGGCGCCGGCCACCACGTGCGTCGCGTGCTCATCGACCTGGCCGGTCGCTGGTGGTGGCTGCCTCCCGACCACCGTCCGGGCGGACGCTCTCCGGCGGCCTCCGACGACCCCGGGGCCCTGGGCGCGGAGGGCCCGTTCGCGGTCGGCGCGGCGATCGACCGGCTCGCGTCGAGCGAGCCCGCGCCCCTCGTCTTCATCGCCCTGCACGGTCCGTTCGGCGAGGACGGCACGGTCCAGGCCCTGCTCGAGGCGGCCGATGTCGCGTACACCGGCTCGGGCGTGGCCGCCTCGGCGATCGGCATGGACAAGGCCCTCTTCAAGCGGGTCGTGCGCGGGCTCGGCCTGCCGGTCGTCGACTGGCGCGAGGTCGCGGCGGAGCGCTGGGTCAACGAACCGTCGGCCGTGCTCGCGGAGCTCGACGCGTTCGCCACGGGCACCGGCGACCCGCGGCTCATGATCAAGCCGGCGGGCCTCGGGTCGAGCGTCGGGATGACCCTCGCCCACGGTCCGGGCGAACGCGGCGCCGCCCTCGACGAGGCGTTCCGCTATGACACGGTCGCGCTCGCCGAGCGGTACCTGGCGGGGGCCCGCGACCTGGAGGTCGGGGTCATCGGGCACGACCGGGGTGCGCTCGAGCTCTACGGGCCGGGCGAGATCGTCGCCGGCCACGAGTTCTACGACTTCGCCGCGAAGTACACGGCGGGCCTGTCCGAGACGAGCACCCACGCGGAGATCCCCTCCTCGATGCGCGCGGCGATCCTGAAGATCGCCCGCGACGCGTACCGGGCGATCGGCGCCGAGGGCTTCGCCCGGATCGACTTCCTCGTCGCCGGCGATTCGGTCTACCTGAGCGAGATCAACACGATCCCCGGGTTCACGCCCATCTCGATGTACCCGCGCCTGTGGGAGGCGACCGGCGTGTCCTACGCCGAGCTGCTCGACCGGCTCATCGAGCTGGCGGTCGAGCGCCACGCCCGCCGGGCGGCGCGGGCCGGCCGCCA
>DASVIK010000275.1:0-3713 GCA_036382135.1 Candidatus Limnocylindrales bacterium
GCGACCATCGCGCCGTTGTCCGTGCACAGGCCGGGCCGCGGGATCACCATGGCGATGCCCCGCGCCGCGGCCTCGCCGGCGATCCGTGCCCGGAGCGCGGCGTTGGCCGCGACCCCGCCGCCGAGCACGATGCCGCGGGCGCCCAGCGACTCGGCCGCCCGGATCGTCTTCGTCGTCAGCACGTCCACCACGCTGTCCTGGAAGCCCCACGCGAGCTCCGCCACGACGCGTTCGGGCAGGTTGCCCTCGTGCTCGTCCGCGGGCAGGCCCTCGTCCGCGCGAGCGTGCGCGATGATCCGCCGGGCCGCCGTCTTGAGCCCCGAGAACGACAGGTTGAACGACTCGCCGAGCCACGCCCGCGGGAAGACCCGGTCGCGCGCGGTCGCCTTCTCCGCCTCGCGGGAGATCGCGGGGCCGCCCGGGTAGCCGAGGCCGAGCAGCCGGCCCACCTTGTCGAAGGCCTCCCCGGCCGCGTCGTCCACCGTCGTTCCGAGGAGGCGATAGGTCAGGTGGTCGGCCATCGTCACGAGGAACGTGTGGCCGCCGCTCACGACGAGGGCGACGAGGGGGAACGTGGGCTGGGGCGGATCGGTCGCCCGGTCCGCGAGCCAGGCCGCGTACACGTGGCCCTCGAGGTGGTTGACCCCGACGAGCGGCAGGTCGTGGACCCAGGCGAGCGCCTTCGCGAAGTTGATGCCCACGAGGAGCGAGCCGGCCAGGCCCGGGCCGTAGGTCACCGCGATCCCGTCGATCTCGGCCCAGCCGACGCCGGCGTCCGCGATGGCGGCGTCGAGGACCGGGACGATCCAGCGCAGGTGGGCCCGTGCGGCCACCTCGGGGACGATCCCGCCGGTCGCGGCGTGGAGCGCGACCTGGCTCGCGACGACGTCGGCGAGGATGTGCCGGCCGTCCGCGACGAGCGCGACGCCCGTCTCGTCGCAGCTGCTCTCGATGGACAGCATGAGCGGTCCAGTCACCGCGTCGGATCCTCCGGGCCGGGGCTCGGACCTTCGCCCTCGGCGCCGCGCGCGTCGAGTTCGCCCTCGTCCTCCAGGCTCGTGCGCAGGCGCGCAAGGCGTGCCCCCATCGCCGGGTCGCCGAGCGGCTCGGTGGTCATGATGAGGGCGTCCTCGTTGTCGTCGCTGTAGTAGCGCGGGCGCAGCCCGACCGGCCGGAAGCCGTACTTCTCGTACAGCCGGCGGGCCGCGACGTTCGAGAGGCGCACCTCGAGGGTCGCCTCACGGGCGCCCTTGACGATCGCCAGGTCGAGCATCGCGAGCAGGAGTCGCTCGCCGATCGAACGGCGGCGGAAGTCCGGGTCGACCGCGAACGTCGTTACATGGGCCTCGTCGAGCATCAGCCAGATGCCGGCGAACGCCACGATCCGCCCGTCGAGCCGGGCGACGCGATAGTGCGCCAGCCGGTTCGTCTCGATCTCGGCCGGGTAGGCGTGGGCGGGCCAGGGGGTCGAGAAGCTGCGCCGCTCGATCTCCCGGACCGCATCGAGATCCGGCAGGCCCATCGGCTCGATCTCGAGCCTCACCGGGGGTCGTGCGACCACGTCACCGTTCCCGATTCGCGGTCGATCCCCCGGGGCAGCGTCACGTACTCGGGCACGAGGCCCGCCAGGTCGTCCGTGTCGCCCGCGCCCAGGCGGCGGGCACCGAGTCGCAGCAGGGCCGCGCCGAGTCCGGCCAGCGCCCGGTCGCCGAGCGCGCACGCCTCGGCCGGGGCGCGCCCGGCCAGGTCGACGGCGACGAGCGTCGTCGCCTGCGGCAGGTCCGGGTCCACACCCGCCGCGAGGCGGATCGGATCGCCGACCGCGACGAGCACCCGGTCCTGCGGCCCGGCCGGGACGACGAGGGCCAGGCCGGCGGTGGACGCGGACCCGAGCGCGGCCGCCGCGGCCTCGAGCAGTGCCGCGCTCGTCGCGACGCCGACGATGGGGATGCCCAGGCCGTGGGCGAGACCCTTCGCCGTGGCGAGGCCGACGCGCAGCCCGGTGAACGTGCCCGGGCCGGTCCCCACGACGATCGCGCGCAGGCGCGAGCGACGGACGTTGTTCTCGCCGAGCACGCGACCGAGGGTCGGCAGCAGCGTCTCGCCGTGGCGATGGCCCGCCAGCCAGGTCGTCTCGCCGATCGGCGTACCGTCCGGGCGCCCGATCGCGACGACGACCCGCGACGTCGCCGTGTCGATCGCGAGGATGGCCGGCAGACGACCGTCGTGCCGGCCGGACGCGGTCAGGGGACCGCCTCGACATAGCGGCCGTGGCGTCCGTCGGTCGGGGCGAGCCGGACCGTCCGGGCGTCGTCGCCGGTGCCGTCGATGTGGACGTCCAGGCGCGACGCCGGCAGGGCGGCCCCCAGCCGGTCGGCCCATTCGATCAGCGTGACGCCCTCCGCCTGGCGCTCGTCGAGCAGGCCGCCGGAGATCGCCGCGGCGCCGTCGGCGAGCCGATACAGGTCGATGTGGAAGAGCGGCAGCCGGCCGCCGTACTCCGCCATGAGCACGAAGCTCGGCGACGTCACCGTGTCGGTCACGCCAAGCCCGGCGGCGAACCCCTTGGCGAGCACGGTCTTGCCGGCGCCCAGGTCTCCGAACAGGCACAGCAGGTCGCCGGGACGGGCGAGGGCGGCGAGGGTGGCCCCCAGCGCGCCCATGGCCTCGGCGTCGGCAACGAGGATCTCGCGGGCTGGGGCATCGGGCGGACGCGCCGCCGTGCCGGGAACCTGGCGAGCGCGCCCCGCGAGGGCGCCGAGCGATGACGACGATCGAGCCATCCCCGTGCTCAGGCGAACCGCTCGAGGTCGGCCAGCGGGACGACCGCGGCCGTCCCATCGTCGAAGCGGACCCGGCCGGCCTCGAGGTGCGTGCCGGCCCGGAAGCGGCGCAGGCCGGCCAGCCCTTCCCAGCGGCCCTCCCGGCCCGCCCATGGCCCGTGGGCGATGCGCACGTGGACCGGGTCGAGCTCGGGCAGGACGGCCGGGTCCGGGCCGAAAAGGAGGCATGGCGGGTCGGCGGCGATGCCGACCTCCCGGCCGGCGTGGGCGCGCAGCAGCGCGAGGGCCGGTTCGGCGATCGGGCGACGAAGCGCCCCGTCGAGGACGAGGACGGCGAAGGGCGACGGCCGATGGAGGCTCGCCCGCTGGCGCGCCTCGGATGCGGCGAAGTCGCGCCCGTCCTTGTCCGACAGCGCGGCCACGACGATGCCGCGCACGCCCATCGCACGGGACCGGCTGAGCGTCTCCGCGTCGACCCGGGCGTCGAAGACGAGGATCGTGCCGGCCCGACCGACGTCGATGGCCCCCGTCCGCGCGTCCCCGTCGCCGGCGCCCGCGATCTCGAGGCGACCGCGCGCCGGCCCGCCCAGGGACTCGATCCCGAGGAGGGCGAGCCCCGCGACGTCGAGCGAGAGGCCGAGTCCCGGCCGGACGTCCCGGACGACGCCGGCCGCCGGTGCCTCCAGGGCATCGAGCGGCGTGCCGACCGCCATCCGCCAGCGGCCGCCGACCCGAGCGACGAGCTCGCCGCCGGGCCCGTCGGGGGCGCCGGTCCAGGCGCCCGAACGCCAGGCTCGACCGACCGAGAGCCCCGGACCCGCGGTCGCGTCAGCCAACGCTCCGCGCGCGCCCACGTCGACCAGGCTCGCCTCGGCCATCCGCTCGGCGAGCGGTGCCCCGGCCGTCACCGCATCCCCGGGCCGGACGAGC
>DASVIK010000276.1:0-1680 GCA_036382135.1 Candidatus Limnocylindrales bacterium
GTCGCCCGGCGCACCCACGAGACCGATGTCGCAGTGACCCTCGATCTCGACGGATCGGGCGCCGCCGATGTCCGGTCCGGGGTCGGGTTCCTCGACCACCTCCTCACCTCGTTCGCGCACCATGGGCTCTTCGACCTCGCGGTGAACGCGGAGGGCGACTTCGCGGTCGACGAGCACCACACCGTCGAGGATGTCGGGCTGGTCCTCGGCACCGCGCTCGCCGAGGCGCTCGGCGACCGGGCCGGCATCGCCCGCTTCGGGGAGGCATCGGTCCCGATGGACGAGGCGCTCGCGACCGCGGTCGTCGACGTCGGCGGCCGCCCGTACGCGGTCGTGGACCTGCCGTTCCGGGGCGAGCGCGTGGGGGCGCTGCCGACGCAGCTCATCGAGCACGCCCTGGAGGCGTTCGCGCGCACGTCCGGGACCACGCTCCACCTTCGCGGAACCGGCCGGAACGACCATCACCTCGCCGAGGCGGCGTTCAAGGCGCTCGCGCGCGCGCTGCGCGCGGCCGTCGCGGAGGATCCGCGTCGGGCGGGCGCGGTCCCGTCGACCAAGGGGAGCCTCGGATGACCCTGTCCGGGGTCGCCCGGTCCGGGGTCACTCGGGTCGCCGTCGTGGACTACGGGGCCGGCAACCTCGTGAGCATCGAGCAGGCGCTCACCGCCGCCGGAGCCGATGTCGTCATGGCGCGCGATCCGCAGGCCTTCGCCGGGGCCGACGCGCTCGTCGTGCCGGGCGTGGGGGCCGCCGCGCCCGCGATGTCCCGCCTCCGGCGGCGCGGCCTCGACGAACCGATCCGGGCGTGGATCGCGGACGGGCGGCCCCTCCTCGGCATCTGCCTCGGCCTCCAGCTCCTCTTCGAGGGAAGCGACGAGGACGGCGCGGTGACGCTCGGCGTGCTGCCCGGGCGCACGGTCCGCCTCGAGGACGCGCCCCGCCTGCCGCACATCGGCTGGAACCAGGTGGAGCGCCGACGGGCCCACCCGCTGTTCGAGGGGATCGACGACGGTGCCGACTTCTACTTCGTCCACTCGTACGCGGCGGCGCCCGGGCCTGGCGCAGACGCCCTGACCCTCGCGGAGACGACCCACGGCGCGCGATTCGTGTCCGCGATCGCGCGCGGACCGCTCGCCGGCGTGCAGTTCCATCCCGAGCGGAGCGGTCGCGACGGGCTCCGGCTCCTCGCCAACTTCGTCGAGCTGGCCCGACCGGCGGCGACTCCGACAACCGGAGCGATGCGCGCGCCCGCCGTGGCCGGCTGATGCTCCGCGTTCGCGTCATCCCTTGCCTCGACGTCGCGCGGGGCCGGGTCGTGAAGGGAACCCGGTTCGTGGACCTGACCGACGAGGGGGACCCGCCGGAGCTCGCGGAGCGCTATGCCGCGGAGGGTGCCGACGAGATCGTCTTCCTCGATATCGACGCGGCGCCGGACGGCCGCGGCACGCTCCTCGAGGTCGTCGAGCGCACCGCCCGCCGCGCGTTCGTGCCGCTCACCGTCGGGGGTGGGGTCCGGAGCGTGGTCGAGATGCGCGACGTCCTGCGCGCCGGAGCCGACAAGGTCTCGTTCAACACGGCCGCGGTCCGCGATCCGGACCTGGTCCGGCGGTGTGCCCGGCGCTTCGGCAGCCAGGCCGTAGTCGTCGCCATCGACGCTCGCCGACGCGCCGGCCCAGAGGA
>DASVIK010000277.1:0-3883 GCA_036382135.1 Candidatus Limnocylindrales bacterium
CATGGCTCGCCAGGCGTACTGGCTCTCGGTCACGCCCCCGGACATCCTGGCCGCGACCCAGGCCGAGCTGGCGTACTACGCGACCATCGCCGCGTGGACGGCAACGAACGGGTGGACGAACCTGGCCGCCGCCCCGCGGCCGACGACCGAGCAGAACTCGCTCATCGGATCGCTGGTGCCGTATCAGGAGCACCAGTGCGGCATCAAGTTCGGCGGCTGACCCGGTCGCCCTCGACATCACAAGGGCCCCGCGACCGCGCACCTGCGCCCCGTCCCGAGGCGGATCGCCGCCGGGCGAGGCGCTCCGGCCGACGTCCGCGGACCAGGCTGCCACTCGACGGATCCGAGCTACCGTCCCCGCGGGTACGCTTCGGACGATGAGCAAGAGGACGTTCACGACGCTCGGGATCCCGATCGACTCCGTGGGCCTGGGGCGCGCCGAGCGCCACGGCACCGAGCTGTCACCGGCCGCGCTTCGGGCCGCTGGCCTCGACCGGCTCGGTTGGGCCGACGCCGGCGACCTCGACGTGCGCATCCCCGACCCCGCGCGCGATGTGGCGACCGGCCTCGTCGGACTGGCCGGAGTGCTGTCGACGACGAGTGCGGTTCGAACGGCGACGGCGGACCTCCTTCGCCGGGGCGACCGGCCGTTCCTGCTGGGCGGCTGCTGCACGTTGCTGTCAGGGGCGCTGGCGGGCGCGCGTGACGGGCTCGGGCTGATCGGGCTGGTGTACGTCGACGGACACCTGGACCTCTACGACGGCGTGACCTCGCCGACCGGCGAGGCGGCCGACATGCCGATCGCCGTCGTGCTCGGCGACGGGCCTGCGCCGTGGGTCGAGCGCGTGGCGCCGGTGCCCGTCACGCCGCCGTCCGGGATCGCGATCCTCGGCTACCACGACCCGGACGAGCTCGACGACCTGGGCGACGCTCTCGCCCGGAACCGCGCGGCCGGTCTCTTCGACGCCGACGCGGCCACGATCCGGCGCGACGGACCGGCCGCCACCGTGGCTGCCGCGATGGCCCACGTTCGGCGCATGTCGAAGCGCCTGTGGCTCCACGTCGATCTCGACGTCCTCGACCAGGATGTCTTCCCGGCCACGGACTACCTGATGTCCGGTGGATTGGACTGGGACGAGCTGGTGGCGCTCCTGGCGCCGGTCGCCGCCCACGACGAGCTGGTCGGCTGGTCGATCTCCTGCTACAACCCGGAGAAGGACCCCGGCGGGGCAGGCGGACGGGCGATCGTCGCCGCGATGGAGCGCCTGTTCGGCGGCTGATCCTGGGCGGCCCCGGGCCTCGCTACTGGCGTGGACCCGCGCGCTTCGGGGCGCCGAGGCTGAAGCTGCCGATCCGGCGCCGGACGATCGGCAACCAGACCGCGGCCCCGAGGACCTGGAGCAGGAGAACGAGGAGCAGGGCCAGGCCCGACGCGGCCGCGATGAAGCCCGGCACGACGAATGGTCCGAGCATCCCGAGCAGGTCGAGGCCCATCCCCGAGAGGGCGATGTCCGTCCGGGTGAGCGCGCCGAACGGCTCCGCCGTCGTCTGGCCGGGTCGCGTCGTGGCCAGTGGGCCGACGACGATCGGCTCCACGCCGAATCCGCTCGGCGACGGCGACGGCGACGGCGACTGAGCCGCGCTCGGACCGGCGGACGGCAGAACGCCGGCCGATGCCGACGGATCGAGCGTCGCGCCCGGGCCGGCAGTGGGTGACGCCGTGGCGATCGTGGTCGGGCTCGGTCCTGTCGTCGGCCTCGAGGTCGGAGTCGGAGTGCGCGTAGGAGTGGCCGTTCGTGTCGGGGTCGGCGTCGGTTTCGGGGTTGGCGTCGGGCCGAGGATCACGACCGCCATCTTCAGCGGGATCGTCCCGAACTTGGTCTTGCAGCCGGTGTCGGCCCATGCCTCGACGGTCCACGAAGCCCCGGTGACCTTGAGACCGGTGACGGTCAGGGCGATGACGATGCTGTCGTCAGCGGGGTCGCCACGCAGGCTGCCACTGGCATTCGCCGCATGCGCCTTCGCGGCGTTGGCCGCCGTGGAGACCGACCAGCTACTGCCGTTGGAGATCGACCCCACCGAGGCAGCTGTCAGCTTGTAGGAGTTGGGCATCGTGATGGTGACGCAGCCGATCACCGCCCCCGGCGGGGTCACGGCTGCCAGGTTGCGGATCGTCACGCGGACCACGGTGGGCAGACCGAGAGCGACCTGGGACCGGTCGGCGGTGACGCTCATCGTCGCGGCGGCAAGGACGGCCGGTGCCAGGAGCAGCCCGGCGACCGCGAGCCCGGCGAGAAGCCATCCGACGCGCCACGCCCCACGTCGCCCGAGCCGCGAGGTCGCCACGAGACTAGGCCACCCGCCGGTACGGTCGCCAGAGGTCCATGACCGGCTCGTCGAGCTCCCGCACGGAACTGACGGCGCGGTCCCGGATGCCCGCGACGAACATCGCCACGAGCTGCTCGTCGAGCTGGCTGCCGGCGGCATCTTCCAGGCGCGCGAGAGCCTCGCGTACATCGAGGGCCTTGCGGTACGGCCGGGTCGTCGTCATCGCGCTGAAGGCATCGCCCACGGCCATGATCCGGGCGACGAGCGGGATCTGCGTTCCGGCGAGCCGGTCCAGGTAGCCCGCGCCGTCCCAGCGCTCGTGGTGGAACCGGATGCCGGCCCGGATCAGCTCGATGTTCGGGAGGTCGCGGACGATCATGTCGCCGAGCGCCACGTGCTGGCGGACGATCGCCATCTCCTCGCTCGTGAGCGCCGCCGGCTTGCGCAGGATCCCGTCCGGGATGCCGATCTTGCCCACGTCGTGGAGCAGGCCGGCCACGCGCATCGCCCCGATCGTCTCGTCGTCGAGCCCGAGTCCATGGGCGAGGAACACGGCGTAGCGGGAGACATCCTCGCAGTGGCGCTTCGTGTAGCGGTCCTTCGTGTCGACCGCCAGGATGAGCCCTTCGAACAGGTCGAACGTCCGGCTCGCCGCCGGTGTCTCCGGCACCGAGCCGGCCGATCGGATCGCATCCCCGCCGCTCGCCTTCGCCTCCTGGAGCGCGCCGACGGCACTCGACAGGAGGTCGGTCACCGACCTGGCGTGGTCCGGGAACGCCGCCAGGCCGACGCTCACCGAGATGGGCAGTGATTCCGAGCCTGCGAACTCGAGCTTGCGGTCGGCGAGTCCGGTGCAGATCGCTTCCATCGTCGCCCGGAGGCCCGGCAGGTCGTCGGCTGCCGCGACGACGAGGAACTCATCCGGCCCGTATCGGCCGAAGAGGAGGTCGGCCGGCAATCCGGTCCGCAGGAGGGAGGCGACCTCGAGGATCGCGAGGTTCCCGGAGGCATGCCCGTGGGTGTCGTTCAGAAGTCGGAAGTTGTCGATGTCGAGCAGGGCGACGGCGACCCCCCGTTGGTCGGCCCCGGCCGCCTCGACGGCACGGTCCAGGGCGACGACCAGGCTGCCGTGGTTGAGCGTGCCCGTGAGGGGGTCACGGCGACTCGCCTCGAGCAGGAGCGCCGACTGCCGGGTGATCCGACCCTGCGCAGACCTAAAGACGAGGAACAGGAGGATCGCCGCGAGCAATGCGGCGCTGAGGGTGATGATGATGACCTGGCGGCGGATGGCGTCGAGCTGGCCCAGGATCGGGCTCGCGTCGCGCCAGATGCCGACGACGGCGACCACCTGGTCGCCGACTTTGAGCGGGAAGTATTCGCGCAGGACGTCGCCGCTCGGCAGCGTGGGGCCGATCGCCTCCGAGTCGGCGAGCGGGACGATCGCGGCGGCGACCCGGCCGTCGACGGCACCCCGGAAGTCCGGCGACATCGCCCCCGGCGAGCCGCTCGGACCGGCGTCGGCGAAGAGGAGCTTCCCGTCGGGCAACCGGACCTC
>DASVIK010000278.1:0-11679 GCA_036382135.1 Candidatus Limnocylindrales bacterium
TGGACCTCGAGGCCGAGGACGCGACCTTCGGGCTGCGAACACTCCAGGACCTGGGCTGGAAGGACCTGCTCGACGGCTACACGTGCACCGAGTGCGGTCGCTGCCAGGAGGCCTGCCCGGCCAACTTCACCGGCAAGCCGCTCAACCCCAAGGCGATGATCATGGGCATCCGCCACATGGCGGTCGACGCCGAGCACGGCCTCAACCTGATTCCCAACAGCCCGATCGTCCGCGAGACCTACGGCCTCGACGACCGGGTCACGGTCGACCGCCTGGCCAAGCCCATCGTCGACGACGCGATCCCGTACGACGCGGTCTGGGACTGCGTGACGTGCGGGGCCTGCGTGGAGGCCTGCCCGGTCCTCATCGAACACGTGGACAAGATCGTGGGCCTGCGCCGCAACCTCGTGCTCGAGGAGAGCCGCTTCCCGCAGGAGCTGACCGGCGCGTTCCGGAACATGGAGCAGGCTGGCAACCCGTGGGGCCAGCCACGCTCGGCCCGCCTCGACTGGACACGCGACCTGCCCTTCGCCGTCCCGACGGTGGCCGACATGGCCGCTGCGGGTCGCCTCGACGAGCTCGAGGTCCTCTACTGGGTCGGCTGTGCGGCCGCCTTCGACGAGCGCAACCGGCGGGTCGCCCGGGCGTTCGCGACGTGCCTCGACGCCGCGGGTGTCCGGTTCGCGGTCCTGGGCCAGGAAGAGTCGTGCACCGGCGACCCGGCGCGCCGGATGGGCAACGAGTACGTGTACCAGATGCTGGCCACGGCGAACGTCGAGACGCTCAACCGCTACGCGATGGGCGAGCGCACGATCGTGACGGCCTGCCCGCACTGCTTCAACACGATCGGCAACGAGTATGGCCAGTTCGGCGGCCAGTTCCGGATCGCCCATCACAGCCAGTACCTCTCCGAGCTCCTCGCCTCCGGCCGCCTCCGGACGTGGTCCGAGGACGGCTCGACGCGCTCGGTCACGTACCACGACAGCTGCTACCTCACCCGCTACAACGGGGTCGTCACCTCGCCGCGCGAGGTCCTGGGTGCGGTGCCCGGCCTCGAGCTCCGGGAGATGGACCGGAACGGCAAGAACACGTTCTGCTGCGGGGCGGGCGGCGGCCGCATGTGGATGGAGGAGACCCGCGGTACGCGGATCAACGCCGAACGGACGCGCCAGGCGCTCGAGACCGGGGCGGACACGGTCGCCACAGGCTGCCCGTTCTGCATGACGATGCTCAAGGACGGCCTGGCCGACGCGGGCCATGGTCCGGGCACGGACGCGGCCATCATCTCGGCCGACATCGCCGAGCTGCTGGCCGGCAGCCTGGCCCCGGTCGGCGCGCCCGGGGGCCGAAGCGGACGGGCCCTGCCGGTCATCCAGTAGGGCCGTGGCGGCGCCTGCGCCCGGCAGCGGCGGCCGCCCGCCGCATGGGGCGGGCGTTCGCCCACCCGCGGCACTGGTACCAGATATCACCGGCGGGAATGGCTAGCGTGAGTGGGCGGTCGTTTCGCGCCAGATATCCGCTCCGGTGATCCGTCCAGCACGGGGTGGCACGAGGCTTCGCGGAACCACTCCGTACCATCACCACGCGGGATATCCGGCACGAACCGCCGGGAACTCCGTCCGCCGCCGGGCGCCGGTCGCCCCGCTTCAGCCCGGCAGGCGCGCCCCGCAGCTGATGCACGTCGCGTCCGTCCAGAGACTGCCCATCCCGCACTTCGGGCAGCGCTTCTCGCCCTCGGTCGAGGCCGCGTACGGACTCTCGGCCGCGCCTGCTTCCGCCTCGCGACGCTCGCGACGCAGGATCGCGAGGGTGGCGAGCAGGCCGATCGCCGCGATGACGACGATGAGGAGGGCCACGTCCCTGTCCATGCGTCCACCTCGCCGGAGCGGCGTGGACCGTTGGTCGAACGGTCGGCGCCGGCCCGAAAACCTACGCCGACGATGCCCCGCGTGCCGCGAACAAAGGTCCGGAAGGACCATCGGCTGGTGCTAGCATGCCCCGGTGACCGAGGCTTCCGATGCGACGGCCGGGCCGGGCTATCGGCTCAGTGAAGACCAGCTCATGCTCCGGGACGCGATCAAGGTGCTGGCGGACGAACGGATCGCGCCGCGGGCGGCGGAGATCGACCGGACGGCCGAGTTCCCATGGGACGTCAAGGAGCTCCTGGCCGGCCACGACATCCTCGGCCTGCCGTTCCCGCTCGAGTACGGCGGCGTCGGCGGCGATCTCCTGACACTGTGCCTGGCGATCGAGGCGATCAGCCGCGTCTGTGCCAGTTCGGGGCTCATCCTCGCGGTCCAGGAGCTCGGCGCCCTGCCGCTCCTGCTCGCGGGCAGCGACGACCAGAAGCAGCGCTGGTTCCCGGACCTCGCGTCCGGGCGTCATCTCATCGCGTTCGCGCTGACGGAGGCGGAGGCCGGCTCGGATGCCGCCGCGATCCGCACCCGGGCCGTGCGCGACGGCTCCGACTACGTGATCGATGGCGCCAAGCGCTTCATCAGCCAGGGCGACGTGGCCGACCTGGTGACGGTCTTCGCCGTCACCGACCCGGACGCGGCGCGCCACCGCAACCTCTCGTGCTTCATCGTGGAGAAGGGGACGCCCGGCTTCAGCGCCCCGCGGGTCGAGCACAAGATGGGCATCCGTGGCTCGACGACCGCCGAACTCGTCTTCGAAGGGGTCCGTGTCCCGGCCGACCACCTCGTCGGCGCCGAGGGCGATGGGTTCTCCCTCGCGATGCGGACGCTCGATCGATCGCGGCCCGGCATCGCGGCCCAGGCGGTGGGCATCGCCCAGGGCGCGCTTGAGGTGGCGGCCGCGTACGCCCGCCAGCGGCGCCAGTTCGGCCGCCCGATCGGTGAGTTCCAGCTCGTTGCGGGGATGCTGGCGGACATGGATGCGGCCACCGAATCGGCTCGCCAGCTGCTCTACAAGGCGTGCACCGAGATCGAGGCCGGTGCGCCCGACGCCGGGCGCTGGTCGGCGATGTGTAAACTCGTCGCCGGAGACGCGGCGATGCGGGTGACCACGGACGCGGTCCAGGTCCTCGGCGGCTATGGCTACATCGACGAGTTCCCCGTCGAGCGGATGATGCGCGACGCGAAGATCACTCAGCTGTACGAAGGCACCCAGCAGATCCAGCGGCTCGTCGTGGCTCGCGCGCTCCTCGACGGCCGCGACTGACCGGCGACGGGCCGCGACGGGTGCCACCATCCGATGCCCGGCTCGAACGCAGCCGGACATCGAGACAGGAGATCGCCGCACGTGCGGATCGTCGTCCTTGCGAAGCCGGTCCCGGACGCGACGGGTCAGGAGCGACTCGGCCCCGACGGCCGCCTCGACCGGACCACCACGGCGGCCGTCGTCAACGGCAATGACGAGTACGCGCTCGAAGCGGCGTTGAAGCTCGTCGAGGCGAGTCCGGACGGGGGCGAGGTCACCATCCTGGCGATGGCCCCGGCCAACGGTCCGGAGACGCTCCGCAAGGCCCTGGCGATGGGCGCGACCCGTGGCGTCCTCGTGACCGATCCGGCCCTGGCCGGCTCGTGCGTCGTGTCCACGGTGCGCGTACTCGCCGCGGCCTTGCGCGGGCTCACGTACGACCTCGTGCTCGCCGGTGCCGACACCTCGGACGGGGGAGGGGGCGTCGTGGGGGCAGGCGTCGCCGCGCTCCTCGGCCTGCCGTATCTCTCGTACGCCGCGCGGGTCGAACCGGCCGATGGCCGGGTGCGCGTGCACCGGATCACGGCCACGGGCTACGACATCGTCGACGCGCCACTGCCGGCGCTCGTGGTCGCGACGCAGGCGCTCGGCGAGCCACGCTACCCGTCGCTCAAGGGGATCATGGCCGCCCGGTCGAAGGAGATCGTCACGCAGTCCGTGGCCGATCTCGACCTGGGCGGGGCCGAGGTCGGCGGGGCGGTCGCCAGCACGCGCCTCGTCGACTCCCACCCGCCGGCCGCTCGAGCGGCGACCCGGGTCGTCCGGGGTCCGGCCGTCGAGGCGGCCCGCGAGGTCGTCGGCTTCCTCGTCGAGCGGAGGCTCATCTGATGCCCGGGGCGATCTGGGTCCTCGGCGAGACCACGGCCACCGGGATGGCCAAGATCAGCGGCGAGATCGCGACGCTCGCGCGGGCACTCGGCGCCGCGTCCGGCCGCGAGGTCGTGGGACTCGTCGCCGATGCGGATCCGTCCGCGACGGCCACGTCGTTGGCCGCCTTCGTCCCCGAGGTCCTGGCCCTCGCGGTCCCGGCGGCTACGGGTCATGCCGTCGTCCCGGCGATCGCACCGGCCGTGGCGGCACTCGTCGAGCGCGAGTCGCCCGCCTATCTGCTCGTGGGGGCGACGCCGGACGGCCGGGACCTCGCCGGGACCCTGAGTGCGCTCCTCGGCTGGGGCGTCCTGACGAACGCGACCGGGATCACCTGGGCGGACGACGGGCCGCTCGTCGAGATGTCGGCCTTCGGCGGCCGGCTCCTGACGACGAGTGCGTTCACCGCCGAGCGCGGGATCGTCACCGTCCGCCCGGGCGCCGTCGACGGTGCCCCGCTCGCCGCGCCGGGTGCCGTCCGGACCGTGTCGGTCACGGCGACCGTCGAACTGCCCCAGGTCGCGATCACCGGCCGCGAGGATGCCGCCGCGACAGCGGCGCCGATCGAGGAGGCCCGGGTCATCGTCGCGGGCGGCCGCGGTGTCGGTGGGCCCGATGGGTTCGGGTTGGTCCGCGACCTGGCCGACGCGCTTGGCGGGGCAGTCGGGGCGACGCGCGCGGCCGTCGACTCGGGCTGGATCCCGTACAGCCAGCAGATCGGCCAGACCGGCAAGATCGTCAAGCCGGCGCTCTACCTGGCCCTCGGCATCTCCGGGGCGATCCAGCACAAGGTCGGGATGCAGACCGCGTCGACGATCGTCGCGATCAACCGCGATCCCGACGCGCCGATCGGCGAGTTCGCCGACATGTACGTCATCGGCGACCTCTTCGAGGTCGGGCCGGCCATCGTGGCCGAGCTCCGGGCCCGCGCGGGCTAGGGCAGCGGCATGCCCGTCGCGATCGTCGCCCCGCTCCTCATCTTCCTGGCGCTGGCCGGCGTGTTCGGGGTGCTCATCCGGCGGGCCAGCCGCCTGCTCCGCATCACCCGCGAGGCCGACCTGTTCCGGGTGGGGCTGACCGATCTCGCGGCCCGCGTCGATCGCTCGCTCGCCGGCGTCGTCGAGCTCGTCGACGCGGTTCGCCGGCACCAGCGCGACGCATCCACGATCCAGGACAACCTGGCGGCGGCGATCGACGCGATGGCCCGCTACGGCGAGGAAGCCGCGGCGCTGACCGTGCCGCTTGCCGGCCCGGACCGGCGGACGGAGCTCATCCACGAGCTGGATCGGGCCGGACGGGCACTGGAGATGATCTCCCACGGCTGCGAGCTCATGGCGACGGCGTCGCGGCCCAACGCGGAGCTCGAGGCCCAGACCTCGGTCAAGCGCGGGTACCTCAACCTGATCCACGCCCGGGAAGCCGTCGGCCGGCTCGCGTCCGAGGCGATCGCGCTGGCGACACCCGCCCCGCGACCGCTCTTCAAGCGCGGGGTGCGCTGACCGTCCAGGGCCGATCCGCGCGTCGGTACCACACCATGTAGTGGTATCCTCGTTGCACACCACAAGTCCTTGTGGTGCCGAGCTGGAGACCTGATGCGCTGCCCCCAGTGCGGCGAGCGGGAGACCCGCGTCGTCGACTCGCGAGACCTCGATGCCGCCGCGACGATCCGCCGGCGTCGCGAATGCTCCACCTGTAGCGCCCGATTCACCACGTATGAGCGGGTCGAGGCCGCCCGGCTCGTGGTCACCAAGCGCGACGGGACGCGCGAGGAGTTCGACCGGGACAAGCTCGCCGCCGGCCTGCGCAAGGCCCTGACCCGGCGTCCCGTGCCCGATGGAAGCGCCGAGACGGCCGCGGACGAGATCGAGACCCAGCTCCGCTTGGGCGGCGCCGGCGAGATCCCCAGCTCGCGCGTGGGCGCATTGGCGATGGAGCACCTGCGCCAGATCGACCAGATCGCCTACATCCGGTTCGCCTCGGTGTACCAGAGCTTCGAGGATCTCGAGGACCTCAAGCGCGAGGTCGACACCCTCTATGCCACGCGCGACCCGGATCTCGATGCCGGCCCGGGCGGCGGATCCGACCATGGCCCCGACGCCGAGGCCGCCTCGTGAGCGTCCTCTCGGACCGCGATATCCGGGCCGAGCTCGAAGCCGGCCGGGTGCGGATCGACCCGTACGACCCGTCCGATCTCCAGCCCTCGTCCGTGGATCTGCACCTCGATCGCAGCTTCCGCGTCTTCCGCAACAACCGCTACGCGTACATCGACGTCCGGGCCCCGCAGCCGGACCTCACCGAGATGCTCCGGGTGGCCGACGACGAGCCGTTCATCCTCCACCCGGGCGAGTTCGTCCTCGGCCAGATCCTCGAATGGGTGGAGCTCCCGGACGACCTCGTGGCCAGGTTGGAAGGGAAAAGCTCTTTGGGGCGACTCGGCCTGCTGATCCACTCCACGGCGGGGTACGTCGACCCGGGCTGGAAGGGCAACCTGACCCTCGAGCTCTCGAACGTCGCGAACCTGCCGATCGCGCTGTACTTCGGGATGCGCATCGGCCAGATCAGCTTCTTCCGGATGTCGTCGCCGGTCGAGCGGCCGTACGGGTCGAAGGGGCTCGGGTCCAAGTACCAGGGCCAGTCGGAGCCCACGGCATCAGCGTTCCACGAGGACTTCGAGGCCGGCCGACGGACCGTCGAACCCACCAGGCACGGCTGAAGGCGGCTGCGTGGCCGTCAACGACGCCGTCGACTGGCGGACCGAGCTCGGCGGCGGCGTCACGGTCGCCCTCGTCCAGGCGGGCACGTTCCGCTCCGACGCGGGCGCGCTCTTCGGTCCGGTGCCGAGGATCCTGTGGGATCGGCTCGTCAGGGACGAGATCGACACCGACCACCGGCTCCTCCAGGCGCTGAACTGCCTGCTCGTCGAGACACCGGCCGGCCGGGTGCTCGTCGAGACGGGCATCGGCGAACGGGTGGACGATAAGACGCGGACGATGCGGGCGTACGTCGGGCCGGCGATCCTGCCGGCGCTCTCGATCGCCGGCTTCGACCCCGCGACCATCGACGTGGTCACGATGAGCCATCTCCACTTCGACCACGCGGGTGGGCTGCTGGCGGCCGACGGTTCGCGCGCCTTCCCACGGGCCACGATCGTCGCCCAGCGTGCCGAATGGGAGATCGCGTTCAGCCCGAATACCCGGATCGTGGCGAGCTACGTCCAGCCGGAGCTGGCCCTCGTCCGCGACTGGGGGGCCGAGGGCTGGGCCGACGGTGAGCGCGAGATCCTGCCGGGGGTCAGCGTCGTGCCCACGGGCGGCCACTCGGCCGGCCACCAGGCGATCGTCGTGCGCGGATCCGGGCCCGGCGCGCGCACGTTGGCGTTCTTCGGCGACCTCGCGATGCGCCCGTGGAGTGCCAACCCCCGCTGGGTGACCGCGTTCGACGACTACCCGCTCGACTCGGTCGACCGCAAGGCGCAGCTGTTCGCCCAGGCGGCCGAGGGCGGCTGGCTCATCGCCCTGTCCCACGAGCTCCGGGCACCCATCGGCCGCCTCGTCCCGGATCGCGACCGCTACCGGTTCGAGCCGGTCTGACCGGAACGACTCGCTCAGGCGGCTCGGATCCCGGACGGACTCGGAGCGGCCGGCACGACCGGAGCGTCGGCGGAGCCGGCGGGCGCCGCGTCACGGTTCAGGAACGCCGTTGCCTCGTCGGCCGACATGGGGCGGGCGAAGAGGTACCCCTGTCCGCGTCGGCACCCGAGGGCAAGCAGCTGGTCGAGCTGGGCTTCGGTCTCGATGCCCTCGGCCGTCACCGACAGGTCAAGCGCGGTGGCGAACGCGAGCGTCGCGGTCACGATCGCCGTGTCCGTGCGCGAGCTGCCGAGCCCGGCGATGAACGAGCGGTCGAGCTTGAGGCTCTCGATGGCGAATCGCTTGAAGTACTCGAGCGCGGAGAACCCGGTGCCGAAGTCGTCGACCGCGAGCCGGACGCCCATCTCGCCGAGCTGCCGGAGGGTGCCATCGGCCTCGGTCGACTCGCGGAGCATGATCGACTCCGTGATCTCCATGACGACCGACGCTGGCTCGATCCCGGTCGCGGCGAGGACCGCCCGCGTCTCCGCCGCGAAGCCCGGTTCGGCGGCCTGTCGGGGCGAGACGTTCACGCTCATGGTGATCGGCGCAGCAGCGGGACAGGCGTCGCGCCAGGCCCGGAGCTGCCGGCAGGCCATCTCCGTGACGATCCGGCCGAGCGGGACGATGAGCCCGGTCTCCTCGGCGAGCGGGATGAAGTCGGACGGCATGATGATGCCGCGCTCCGGATGGCGCCAGCGAACGAGCGCCTCGAACCCGACGATCGCCTTCGTCGTGAGGTCGAGGATCGGCTGGTAGGCGAGCTCGAACGCGGAGGTCTCGATGGCGCGCCGGAGCTCGACCTCGGTCTCGAGCCGGCTGCGGGCCCGGGCGCGCATCGTCGGGTCGAAGACGGCGTGGCGGGCCTTGCCGTCCGCCTTGGCCGCGTACATCGCCGCGTCGGCGTGCGCGAGCAGATCGTCGGCGCCGGTGTCGCGACCGCTCGACAGGGCGATCCCGACACTCACCCCCACGACGAGGGATCGGCCGTCGAGCTCGATCGGCCGGCGCAATTCGGCTGCCAGGCGCTCCGCGGACTCAGCCGCCTCGGCCGCGTCGTGGACGGATTCGAGGAGCACCGTGAACTCGTCGCCACCCTGGCGTGCGGCGATGTCGCCGGCGCGGATCGCGCTGCCCAGGCGCCGGGCGACCTCGACCAGCAGCCGGTCGCCGGCCCGATGGCCGAGCGAGTCGTTGACGACCTTGAAGTCGTCGAGGTCGAGGAAGAGCACCGCGACGGCGGAACCGCGCCGCCGGCGGCGCAGGAGCGCCCGCTCCAGGTGCTCGCGGAACAGGACGCGATTGGCCAGCCCGGTCAGCGGATCGTGGAGGGCGTCGTGGAGGAGCTGCGCCTCCATCCGCTTGTGATCGGTCGTGTCGATGAGCAGCCCCTGCGAGACGCGCCCCTGGTCCGGGCCTTCGTTCATCGCATAGGCCTCGTCCCGCAACCAGACGAGGGAGCCGTCGCGGGCATACATCCGGTACTCGGCCCGCAGGAGCTCGCCACCCGACCAGTGCTCGGAATAGGCGTGCAGGGCGATGTCGCGGTCCTCCGGGTGGATGAGGCTCGGCCAGAGCTCGGGGTCGTCGATGAACGCCGCGGGCGGGTACCCCAGGATGGCCTCGATCTGGGGGCTCAGGTACAGCAGCCGTCCCCCATCGCTGACCCCGGGGTCTTCACGGTCGATGTACACGGCGGCCGGGACATGCTCGACGAGCACCCGATAGCGGGTATCCGCCTCGGCGCGTCGGGCGAGCGCGTCGTGGAGGTCGGCCTCCACCTGGGTCGACTGTTCGAGCAGGCGGCCGCGCTCGTTGACGAGCAGCCACTGGCGGAGACCCGTGAGGACGAAGATCCCGACCGCGGCGGCCTCGATGAGGCCGGGCATCCACGTGTCGCGTTCGAGCGTGATGATCAGCAGGGCGCTGACGGCGAGGGCGATGAGCGGGAGTCCGGCGAACGCATCGTTGGCGCGCGAGCGATGCGGGACGGCTGGAATGGCCTCCCCGTGGAGCGTGGCGCCGCCGATGCCGACGCACAGGATGCCGAGCGAGAACAGGTCGTTCCCAAAGCTGCCTGCGGCGGGCTGCGAGATCGCGGCGTACCCCAGCCAGGCGACCCACGCGACGCCCAGGATCGCGAATCCGAGCAGGATCATGTAGGGGCCACCGAGCCGTGGCCGGGTCCCAGTCGCGACGAGGATCACGAGGCCGGCGCCGGCGGTCGCAAGGTGGACGATCGGATAGGCGACCGTGACGGCCGCCCCGAGCAACGCCAGGTCGGCCACCCGGCCGCCATAGAAGGCGAGGACCAGCCCCGTGATGGCCAGGAAGATCGCGGCCGAGTCGAGGTAGACGGCGATCTCCTCGACCCGCGGGAGCCGCCGCCGAAGGTAGAGGAGCAGCGCGCCGATGGACGGCACCGCCAGGAACATGTAGCCGACGTCCGAGGGTGCCGGCAGGCTGTAGTAGCCGATCGCGGTCTGAAGATTCCAGGCCAGTTGCCCGACGAGCCAGGAGGCGCAACCGAGCGCGATGAGGGACCGGAATCGCCGTTCGAGGCCGCTCGATACGCGCGTGGCGGTCACCGTCATGATCGTCGCGAGCAGGCCGGCCAGCGTCCAGTGACCGTTCTCCCAGAGGGCGGCCTGACCGCCGACGTCAAGGCCGGCGAGGATCGCCAGGGTGACGAGCACGGGCGCGCCGAACCAGAAGAGCGGGCGCGGGTCGCCATCGAGGGCGCGCCGGATCATCCGACGCGGGGTGGCGGCCGTGACGCGTGGGCGCACGAATACGAGCACACACGCGAGGCTAGGTGTCGCGGCGCGCCGGGACCATCCCCGTAACGGGCCATCCGATGGTCATCGTCTCGACGTAGGACCCTCGGTCAGGAGGGCCCCGCGGGCGATGGCGACGCCGACGGTGACGGCGTCGGCCCCGGCGAGGGCAGCATCGCGTCGAGCTCCGCCGCCGCGGAGGCGTCGGTCATCAGCCCGAGATGGAGGGCATGGACGATCCCGTCGGGGCCGATGAACACCTGCGTCGGCAGCACGTATGCGCCGTAGAGCCGGAAGATGTCGCCCGAGAGGTCCGCCGCGATCGTGTAGTCCAGGCCGTATTTGGTCGCATACGCGGACACGTCGGACGCCGTCGTCTCCTGGACGCTGATCCCGACGATGACGACGCCCTTGTCGCGGTATGCCGCGTACGTATCGCGCAGGACGGGGGTCTCCGCCTGGCACGGCGGGCACCATGACGCGAAGAAGTTGATCCAGACGGCCTTGCCGCGGAGGGCGGCGAGGCTGACCGGGTGGCCCTGCACGTCGGTGAGGGCGAACGTGGAGCCGTCCGGACGGGTGACCGTGAGCTCGGGCGCGCGCTGGCCCGGACGGAGCCCCTCGGCGGGCGCGGACGACAGCACGTACGGCGTGGGACGCGGGTCCCGCGGGCCGGTCACGCCCGTCGTGCCGAGTGGTGCGCTGACGGCGAGGAGCAGCACGACCGCGGCGACCACCACGACGAGCCCGCCGGCGATCTGCCGTGCCCCGAACGGCCCGATCAGGCCGTGCCTCGGTGGCCGGTGCTCGAAGCCCGGACGCTGGGTCGCCATCGGTCAGACCAGCGAGTAGAAGTTGAAGAAGCGCGGCAGCAGGATGAGCCAGTCCATGAGCATCGCCACGCCGATCGCGACGACGAGCAACCCGCCGACGAGAGAGACCGCCTGGCCGTGGCGGATCAACGGCCGGAGGAGGGCCGGCGCGCGGTCGTAGAGGACGCCCACGACGAGGAACGGGACGCCCAGGCCGATCGTGTAGGCGAACAGGAGGATGCCGCCCTGGAGAACGGTGTCCTGGGTGGACGCCATGTTCAGGATGCCGCTGAGCACGATTCCGAGGCAGGGCGTCCAGCCGACCGCGAAGATGGCCCCGAGGCCGAAGGACGCCGCGTATCCGCCACGCCG
>DASVIK010000279.1:0-17471 GCA_036382135.1 Candidatus Limnocylindrales bacterium
TGGGAGCGCACACCTGGAGCGACCCGGCGTTGATCTCGATGGAGCCGGCGACGTCCGCGTTCGCGGGGAGGTGGAAGGAGAGCAGCCCGGCGTTGACCGTGCCCGACAGGCTCGCGACCGAGGCCTCGGACAGGTCGACACGCGTCCTGGCGGCGTTGCTCGTGAGCTCCAGGCGGCCGATCTGGGCGCCCGGCAGGCCGATGTCACTTTCGCCGGCATTCACCACGACGGAGACGACGTCGAGCGCGCTGGTCGGCAGGGTGAGGTGCCACGCGTCGCGGCCGGAGTCGAACCAATGCCAATCGGTGTGCCCGCCGGCGTCGATCGAAAGGTTTCGGGCCGAGGCGTCGACGCTGGGCGTCCGGCCGCGCGTGTTGCCGGCGTCGAGCCGCCAGCCGCTGCCGGCCGCGGTGTCGACGATGAGCGAGCCGCAGCCGGACGTCACGGAGATGCGCGCCGGGCCATCGAACGTGCCCTGCTGGATGGCCGTGCCGGTCAATGTGCCGCCGATGCCGCAGTCCACGGCGATCCGCGGCGCGAGGGCGAACCCGCCGCCCAGCAGGAGGCCGGGGACGGCCATGGCGAGCATGCCCGCCGGCAGGCTGAAGCGTGTCCGACGGAGCACGAGGCCCAGCCCGATCGCGACGACTGCGAGCGGCCACAGCCGCAGGGCGTCGGCGATGGTCGAGGTGTCCACGGCTCGTACGTCGGTGGCGACGAGGACGCCGCCAATGGCGATGAGGAAGACGCCCCAGTAGAGGAATCGGCGGTTGACCCGCATCGGTGATCCCGTCCCTCCTGCCGCCCGCTCCTTGGCGAGTCGTGGCGGCTGTGACGCTCGTTCGAGCGCCGTCCCGGCACGCCGTCCGCCTCGGTGAACCCGGTCGGTCCCGTTCGTGCCTGATGTGCCTACGCTACGAGCGCCTGGCCCTCCCGGCCAGCCGGCCACCCGGCATCTTCAGGGTGGGGCTGACCGCACCCCTGCGCTGCCCGTCGTCGCGGTCATGGCTCGGGTGCCAGGACGGGAACGGGGGCGGCGCTCGTCGAACGCCTCGTCGCGAGGCCGGAGCCCAGGATGACGAGGGCGAACCCGATCCCCATCGCGAGCGTGAACGTCTCGCGCAGCACGAAGACGCCCAGCACGGCCGCCACGGCCGGGTTGACGTAGGTGATGACCGTCGCGCGGACCGGGCCCACCTCGGCGATGAGCTCGGCGAAGAGCAGGAAGGCGATGGCCGTGCACACGACGCCGAGGATCGCGATTCCGGAGAGAGCATTGGAGGAGGGCACCGTCGACGGCCACTGGGCCGCGGCGATAGGGGCATACACGAGCGCGCAGAGCGTGAGTGAGAGCGCCATCACCCCGATCGACGGGAGGCCGTCGAGCCGGCGCGACAGGATGGCCGGCCCCATGGCATAGCCCACGACGACGAGCAGGACCTGGACGAACGCGGTCGCGTCGGACGCCTCGAAGTCGGCGCCCACGATGGCGACGACCCCGACGAGCCCGACGAGGAGCCCGGTCAGCCCCGTGCGACTGACCCGGTCCGCACCACCGGTGGCGAGGGCGATCGCGGTGCCCACGAGCGGGACGCCGGCGACCAGGAGGCCGGCCAGCGAGCTCGAGATGTGCTGCTCGGCGGATCCCAGGAGCACCCACGGGCCGGCGATCTCCACCGCCGCGAATGCCACGAGCCAGCGCCAGCGCCGCAGCGCCGGCCGGAGGTCGACCCGCAGGAGGGCGATCGGCAGGAGGATCGTCGCGCCGATCCCCGTGCGCACGAACACGAGCATCGCCGGCGAGATCTCGTCGACCGCGATCCGGATGAACAGGTACGGGATGCCCCAGATGACCGACATCAGCGCGAACAGGACCAGGCCGCGCCGCGTCACCGAGGGGCCGTCGGACGGATTCTCACGCTGTCGATATTCTCAGACTCGTCCGGACCCGACCGGGTAGCCGGGACGCCTCAAGTTCACGGGACCTCACCCGAGCAACAGCTTGGCGGATGCGTTCGTCTGGAAGGTTCAAGGGCGAACCGAAGTGCCGCGGCGCCGATGCCATCGCTCTGTCGACGATCAGGCGCATCTCATCGAAAGGCGGGGACTGTGAACCGGCGATCTGCGTCCATCGTGTTCCTGGTGAGCCTGGAGCTTCTTGTGATCGGGTGCGGCGGCGCGACGACACCGCCCACGCCCACCGCGACCGCCGCGGGCCCGACAGCCAGCGCGCCACTTCCGAGCCCATCGGCGGCTCCCGCCACGAGCTCGGGCGCGAGCCCGACCTCAGGTGCCACGCCGACACTCCCCGCGAGCCCAGCCACCTCTGCCGTGCCTTCAGGTGGGTGCGTGAACCCACCGCCTGATCTGGCGGCGATCGTCGCCCTCGACCCACGGACCCGGCTCAACTGCTTCGGCCGGTCGGCCTTGACCTTCGTGGCCACCATCTCCAAGCCGATCCTCGACTGCGGCGTCGGTCCTCGCATCGCGCCGGCCTGGTTCTGTCTGCCGGGGGTGTTTCTGGCGGTGCCGAACGCCGGGCCCGACGGCTTCATGCCGCCGCTGGACGTCTACTGGAACCCGGCGTCCGGCCTCACCGCGGCGCGTTTCGCGGCGGGCAGGACGGTCCGGATCACCGGACACTTCGACGACCCGGCCGCAGCCACCTGCCACGTCACGTCATCGCCGAAAGGCCAGAGCCCGGAGCCGCACGCCGCGGTCGTGCTCGCCTGCCGCGAGGCGTTCATCGTCATCGCCGGCCAGTAGATGGCGACCCCGTGCCAGGAGTGCTCACAGGGCACCTGAGGGACAGACCTCTGGGCACGCGGGAAGCGTTCGTCGGGATGCCAAGCCGTCAACGACGGCGGAAGCGACCCGTTCTGGGTGGCGGTTCCAGTGTTGCGGTCGAACATGACGGGCCGCCAAGGACGTCGATGATCTCGTTCCGGTATCGCCGCCCGTTGGGCGTGCGGACCAACCATTCGAGGTAATCCGAGTCGCTCTGAGCGATCTCGGGGATCGACCAGCCAGCGTACCGACCGTAATCGATGATCGAGCCGACGTGATGAGCAGCTGGAACGCTGGCGTCAGGACAGTAGCGCGCGCCGTCCTGGCGGAGGCGACGGTCGTGATCGTATGCCGATCGCTTCTTGGGATCCGACAGGACCGACCAAGCGACGTTCAGGGCCGCCATATCCGACTCGAGTCCGCCGACGTCCGGATGGTGCTCAGCGGCAAGCGCACGATGCGCGGCGCGGATCACCGCAAACTCGGCGATCGGATCAACCTGGAGCGTACGGTAATAGTCAGCTGTCTCGACGTTGATCGTCATCTCGGTTCCGCCGTCTTGCTCACCCGGCGTGCCTGAACATCACGCCATGCGTGGGTTCACGGTCACACTATCGCCGAGAACCGGACCAGCGCTATCACCCGGATGGCGAGCAGACATGCGGCGTCCGTACGCGGTCGCACCGGTGCGCGGGCCCCCGCGGATCGTCGGATCGCGGTTCCGACCGCCGTCAGTCTGCTGCCGCGTGGCGGGGGGATCTCATCGCATCGGCCGTGGGACCATGCCGGCCATGACCGCCCCGTCGCCGCTTCCGGACTGGATCTCGGGTATCGAGGTGCCCCAGGGCGACGTCTCGGCCGGGACGTGGGCCTGGGCCCAGCGATCGCTCCCGGACTATCTCCTCACGCATTCGGTCCGGGCCTACTGCTGGGGCGCAGCGATCGCGATGGGGGAGGGCTGGGCATTCGATCGGCGGATCCTCTGGACGGCGTCGCTGATGCACGATCTCGCGCTCCGGACGATCCCGCGGAACACGATGTGCTTCGAGTTCGAGGGCGCCGAGTTCGCCCGACGCTTCCTCGAGCGTCGCGGGATGAAGGCCCGGGACGCCGACCGGGTGGCGACCGCGATCATCCTGCACATGGCGCCGGCGGTGACGCTCGATGACGGGGTCGAAGCCGTGCTCCTCGATCGGGCAACGGCGCTCGACGTCCGGGGCGAGGGATACGCGCTCGTCGATGCCGTCCGGCCGGGCGTGGTTCGCGACTTCCCGCGCCGCGCGTTCGACCGCCTGTTCGTCGACGCGATCCGCCGGGAAGCCGCGATGCGCCCGACCTGCCAGAGCGCCCGCCTGCTGAGCGGGAGCGGCCTTGTCGACTGGATGGCCCGGTCACCGTGGGCGACCGCGCGCAGGCCGTAACGCCGGCCCTGGCGCTCGCCGCGTGGGCGAGGCTGGTCGGTCGACGCCTATGCTCTGGCGATGGCCGAACCCCGACGCCAGGCGTTCGAGCGGCTCGACCGGGCCCGGCGTTACGCGTGCGACGTCGGCGATCACCGGACTGAGGCGGAACGCACGATCGAGCTCGTGGCGACGGTCGACCCGCGCTCGACGGCCGACCTCATCCTGGCCAACGTCGCCCACCTGCGGGCGCTCGAGCACCTCTGCGGCGCGGCGGAGCTCGACGAAGAGCGATCCGTAGCGCTCGAGCGATGGCACGAGGCGGCCCTCGCCGCCTACGCCACCCTCGACGAGCGCCTCGAGGAGGACGAGGCGTCACCCGATGCACGCCGCGCGGCCCTCGATCCGGTGGCCTCGAGCCTGCGCCGGGCGCAGGAGGCAGCGGGATCCGACTTGAGCCCGCCGGCGGCGGATCTTGCGCGACGCGAACGTGCCCGGGGTGGCCCACGGCCGGAGAGCCCGCCCTTCTTCACGAGGCACCGGGAGGGGATCTCCGCTATCTGGGCCCGCGACGGGCGCGCCTGGTGGCACCAGCGGTTCGTCGAGCGGTTCGGCTCCGACCCGCCCGGTGACTGGTGGCTGGACGACCCGACGACGGTCGGAGGCGGCCAGGTCGCCCCGCGTCGGGACGCGGAGCAGTGGTTCGACGAGGGCGACCAGGCCGAGTTCTTCGCCGAGATGGAGGTCCGCTACCGTGCGGAGACGGGCCTCCCGGCACGCGGCGAGGGTTGGGTGAGCGAGATCCATCTCGTGCGCTGCGTCGAGGCGGCGCTGCCGGGCGTCGAGATCGTCCGCCAGGCCCGCCCGCCCTGGCTCGGCGCCGGCCAGTCCCTCGACATCTTCGTCCCCTCACTCGAGCTCGTCCTCGAGTACCAGGGCGAGCAGCACTACGTGACGCTCGAGCACTGGGGTGGCGAGGCCGGGCTGGCCGCCCGCCGCGAACTCGACGAGCGCAAGCGCGACGCCTGCCTGCGTGCCGGCATCCGGCTCATCGAGTGGCGCTACGACGAACCGGTGTCGGTCGGGGCGGTTCGGGCCAGGCTTGGGCTGCCGGACTAGGCGGCGTCCAGGACGTGGATGGCGGTCGTCGCGATATCCAGGCCCGCGCTCGCCACTTCGATGGCGGAGATGGTCTCGCCGTCGAGCGACGCTCGGGCCAGGGCGATCGCGGCATCACGGTCGCGCCGCTCATCGGGAGTGGCTACCTCGAGCCCGAGGCGCCGGCGCGCCGCGTCCACGACCTCGAACAGTCGCAATCCGTCGGCGTATCGGCCTTCGGCGATCTCGATCGTCGCGACCACGTCCAGGCAATCGACCTGGCCTTCGGCGTGGCCCAGGGCGACGCACAGCCGGAGTGCCTCCGCGCAGGACGCGCGAGACATCCCGAGTCGGCCGCGCCGACGCTCGAGGATGGCCCGATTGATGATGGTCGACGTCTCGCCGCGTACATCGCCCAGCGCGTGGAAGACTGCCGTCGCTTCGCGTAGCGCCTCGTCGGCAACGTCATAGCGATCCTGGTTCCGGAGGGCCGTCCCAAGGTTGGTCAGTGACGCGCCCAGGCCGCGCTGGTTCCCCGATCCACGGACTTCGGCGAGGCTTTCCTGGCCGTAACGGACCGCGTCATCTACCCGGCCCATCGCGAGGGCCGTGGCCGACAGGCTGTTGAGGGAACCCGCCACGCCCTGTCGATCGTCCAGCTCACGACACATGGCGAGACACTCTTCGGCGGACCGGATGGCCTCGGCGTAGTCACCGCTGCTCCTGGCCAGCGCGGACGAGCCGCGGAGCGCGGCGGCCCGCATCTTCGAGGCCGTCCGCGACGAGGCGGCGAGCGTGCGCCGCAGCCACACCAGCCCTTCCGCCACGTGGCCGCGGACATACCAGTACCACCAAAGGTTCGCGGTCATTCCGAGAGCACCTTCCGGATCGCCGCCTTCGCCGAGCGACCACGTCAGCGACGCGAGAAGGTCGCTGTGCGCCTCGCCCAGCCGAGCCAGCCAGGTTTCCTGTTCCGTACCGCCCCAGTCGCGCCCCGCAACGACGAGACTCGCGCACCAGCCCGCGTGGAGGGCCCGCGTCGCCTCGAGCTCTCCCGCCTCGGCCAGCCGCTCCTCGGCATACTGGCGGATCGTCTCGAGGAGCCGGTACGAGGTCGGGCCGTCGAGCCCCGGAGAGGCGACGACCATCGACTGGTCGACGAGACGGCACAGCAGCTCGAACGGGTCGACTCCAGGGAGAGGGTCGCCACAGACCGCGAGCGCCCCCGAGAGCTCGACACCGCCACGGAACACGGCCAACCGACGAAGCATCCGGCGCTCGTCCGGGGTCAGGAGGTCGTAACTCCAATCGATGGCCGCGCGCATCGTCCGATGACGCTCCGTGGTCGCCTCTCCCCGACTCGGCGGGAGGTCCATGCGCCCTTCCAGGTGTTCGACGATGGCCGACAGCGAGAGGCTGCGCAGACGCGCTGCGGCAAGCTCGATCGCAAGCGGCAGACCGTCCAGACGGCGGCACAGGGCGATGGCGCTGGCGACGGCTGTCCCGGACAGCTCGAACCCGGGCCGAGCGGCCGCCCCGCGATCGCGCAGGAGCTGCATGGCCTCCGCCCCCAGGTTCTCCGCAAGCGAGGCCGCGGGCGCAGGGAGCCCAAGCCCAGAGACGGCCCAGGTGATCTCGCCGGGCGCCCCGAGCGGCTCGCGGCTCGTCGCCAGGATCCGTAGCCCGGGTGCGCCCGCCAGCAGGTCGGCGGAGAGGCCGGCAACCGTTCCCAGAACGTGCTCGCAGTTGTCGAGGATCAAGAGGACCCGCTGGGTCCGCAGGCGTGACAGGATGCCCGCGACCAGGGGCTCGGCGCGTCGTTCGCGGACTTCGAGGCCGTCCGCGATGAGGCGGGTCACCGAGCCGCCCGGCGGTAGCGACGCCAGCGAGACGAGATGCACCTCGGCGAGACGGGTCGCCGCCATGGCCCGGGCCAGCTCGAGGGCCATGCGGCTCTTGCCGCATCCGCCCGGCCCGGTCAACGTCAGTAGCCGCGACGTGCCCAGGAGAGCGAGCGTCTCGCGCAGCTCGTGTTCCCGGCCGACGAACCGATTGATCGGCACCGGCAGGCCGGCGGTCGGGCCGGCCAAGGTCGGATCGTGGCGCTCGATCGCGAGCCGCAGTTCGAGGAGCGCCGTATCCGGGGTGGCGGCGAGCTCGACCGCGATCGCGTCGCGCACCTGGTCGAACGTCGCGAGTGCGACGCTCGCGCCACGTCCACGGTACTGGGCGAGCATCAGTCGCCCGGCCAGCCGTTCATCCGTGGGATCTCCGGCGACCAGACCGGCGAGATCGGCGATCACGGTCTCGTTCTCACCGAGGGCGAGGCAGGCGTCGGCCCGTTCGATCTGGGCCGTTCGACGCAAAGCGTCGAGGCGGGTCGCCTCGGCGCCCGCCATGTGGCCCGTCGTGTTCCCGTCAAGGGCGGGTCCGCGCCACGCCTCGAGCGCGTCGGCGAACCGGGCAGCGGCACGTGCCGGCTGTCCCTCGAGCGATGCATGCGCCTCGCCGACGGCGATCTCGAAGCGGCGCGCGTCGATCTCGTCGGGGCCGGCGACAAGCCGGTAAGCGGTGCCATGCGTCTCGACGCGGCCGGGCAGCAGGCGGCGCAGTGACGCGATCTGGACCTGGAGGGCGTTCTCGGCCGTAGCGGGAGGCTCGTCGCCCCAGAGTTCGTCGATCAGGCGATCACGCGACACGAACCGACCGGTCTCGATGAGCAGGGCGGCGAGAAGCGTTCGCGCCCGCGGCCCTCCGAGCCGCAACGGGACGCCGTCGACGAGCACCTCGAGCGGCCCGAGCACGCGGAACTCGATAGCCAGTGCGGATCCTTTCGCTGCCCGGAACCTGCACAGGGTAGTCGTCTTCGGCACAGGCGACGGTCTGGGGTTCCGGGCGCACGGCGGCCATCAGCGTTTCGTCAGCGCGCCGGGTGATGGTGCGTGGCGTGATGCCTCGCCAGGACCTCGATCCGGACGCGCGGGCCGACCTCGATCGGCTCGTCGACGGGCAGCTGCGCGCGGAACACGACGGCGACATCGAGGGGATCCTCGCCCCGATGACGGACGCCATCGTCCATGAGGTCGTCGGTCTGGCCGACGACCCGATCCAGGGGCTCGAGGCGGTCCGGCATCGCTACCGCGACCTGCTGGCGGCCTCGGTCCACGAACGCGACGTCCCCATCCGCCGGCGTTACGGAACGGACTTCGTCCTCGATGAGCACGTCTGGTCCGGTCGCCTGACCGGCCGTGCATTCGACATCGACGGGCACGGCCGGTGGCTCAGCCATCGCGTGCTCTGGCTCCTGGAGGTCCACGACGGTCGGATCGTCAGGGAGACGATCTGGAACGACCTGTCGGCGATCCGCAAGCAGCTTCTGTCACCCACCCACAGGGAGAACGATCGATGACCACGAAACTGGACTTCAGGCACACCCTGCTGGCGGTAGGCGCGACCCTCCTGTTCGCGGCTTGCTCCGGAGGAGCGACGCCAGGGGCCGTGTCGACGCCCGCCGGCGCCGCCCCGACCACGGCCGCTGCCTCGGGCGCCGCGCCGACCCACGCGGCCGCCGCTTCCGCCGACGCCGGCGGCACGGCTCCCACGGAAGCGGCATGCGCGCTCGTCACGGAGGACGAAGTGGGCACCGCGGCGGGCTTCTCGATCGCCACTGTCAGCGGCGGCGGCGGCACCTGCTTCTTCCAGAACGCCGACCCCAGCCAATACGTCTCTGTGCAGCTGTTCACCAACCAGGCGGGCATGGCGACCTGGCTCGGACTCGAGAGCAGCGGCCTGCACGTCTCCGGACTCGGTGACGACGCCTTCTGGATGGGCACCACGGGGATGATGTTCGTCCGCAAAGGGGATCGGGCGTTCCTGCTCCTGAACCCGGCCTGGGTCATGACGCCCGACACGGATACCGCGCACCTCGACTCGATGACCACCCTGGCGCGCGCGGCGCTCCTGAACCTGTGATGTCGACCCGACCGAACTCCTGCCGCCGCTGAAGCGGGCGGCCTGACGGCACCAGCGTTTCGACAACATCCACCTGCTCAGAACCTGGAGACATCCGACATGAACGTCCCGATACGAGCGGCGACAGCCCTCTTGATCCTGACCGCGGCGGTCGTCGCGTGCGGAGGCACCTCGTCCGCATCCGCGCCAGGGGCCCAGGGCCAGGTGTCTTCGCCGGCTCAGGCGAGCACGCCGGCGCGAGCGAGCGCTCCAGCGTCAGCTGCTGCCTCGGCGCCGACGACCACGGCGATCGATGCGTGCGCACTCATCACCGAGCAGGAGGCGACGGCGTTCCTGGGCACCGACCCGGGACCCGGCACGGACACCGGCAGCGCCACGTCGCCCGCGTGCTCGTATGGCGGATCCCTGACCCTCGGTGTCGAGCCGACGGACGGTCAGGCCCAATATGCCACCACCAAGGCCGCGATGCAGGGGTCGGGGAAGGCGCAGGAGCTCAGCGGTGTCGGCGATGCCGCCTATGTGTTCATCGTCGCCAACACGATCGCCGACATGGAGATCCTGAAGGGCACGGCGCTCCTGTCCGTCCACGTCCAGGGCGACCCGAGTCGCCAGAACGTGACCCTCGCCACCCTGACGGCGCTCGGATCAAAGGCCGTCGCGCGCCTCTAGACATCGATCGCCGGCGGATCGGCAGGAACCTGGCTCCCCGGAGGTTCGGGCGTCTCGATCGGTGGCAGGAGCGGCTGACCGGTGATGAGGCGCGAACCGCGGCGGAACCCACGATCGGGGACGCGGGTGACGTGGCGTCCATGGCATCAGGAGGGACTGGTGTTTGGCAGCTCCATCGGGCTCATGAGCTGGAAGTAGTTGTCATCGGGGTCGGCGAACGTCGCGATCGACGACCCTTGTGACCCTTCGAAGGCGTAGGGCTCCGCGATGACGATCGCCCCGGCCGCCTTCATCCGCGCGAAGTCGCCCGCGACGTCCTTGGACTCCAGGTTCCAGATGATCCGACCCGGCGCGGTGTTCTTGCCCTTGACCTCGCTGTGCGGGCCGATCGTGATGAATCCGGAGCCGAACTGCCACCCGGTGTAGCCGCCGTCCGAGAAGCCGGGCTTGCCGAGGACCTTGGTGTAGTACGCGACCAGCCGCTCCGCGTTCTCGGACCCGATGAGGATGCTGTTGAATTCCATGTCTGTCTCCATGAGAGGGGGGCGCTCGTCCGGCTGAGGATACCTGCCGGTGAACTCTGCGGGAGGCGCCAGCGCGCCGACCCGTTGGTACCCTCTCAGAACGAACCCGGGCTCGACGAGATGCGCCGTGACTGGGTCCGCACGGCGATGGCGATCGTCGAGCCCGACGCCGTGACCGGCCGCTACGTCAACGAGATCTCCGAGGCGGGACCCGAACCGATCCGGGCCATCTACGGCGACCGGAAGATCGCCCGCCTCACGGCGCTCAAGCGGACCTGGGATCCCGACAACGTGTTCCGCCTGAACCACAACATCGTGCCGTAGCGCTCGGTCAGTCCTCCGGGGCCAGGCGCTCACCGGCCTCGATGGGGACCGGCAAGCGGTTCTCGGCCGGGGTCAACGGGCACGAGAACTTGGCGTCGTAAACACAGGACGGGTGGTATGCGAGGTTGAAGTCGAGGGTGTACGTCCCATCCTCGTCGGGCTCGAGGTCGAGATAGCGTCCGGCTCCGTACGTCTGCGTCCCCGAGGTGCCGTCAAGGAACGGCACGAAGACCGCCCCGGAGTGGTCGTGCTCGAAGGTGTATGCCGTCAGGGTGCAGGGGACCGAGCCGACGGCGAACCGGAACGCCCCAGCCCGCTCGGCCGGCCGCAGTTTCCCGTCGGACGTCGGGATGGTGAAGGTCGTCGGCTCGGTGCCGACGTATGGCTCGAGCGTCAGCCCCTCGAAGCCGAGCGCCTCGTCGACCGGGAAATAGGGGAGACCCTTGAACCCGGCCCGCGCCGCTTCGGGGATCGGACTCCCAGGGCTGCTCCGAAAGAACTCGTCCTTGTCCGCGCGGAACGCACGCACCGCGTCCGGGTACGCGAGCGGCGCGTGATGGTGGTGTTCTTGGGCCTGCTCGGGCGATGAGGTCACGGCTAGTCCCTTCGATGGAACGGTGTCGCCCTCGAGCGGGCTATCCGATCGAAATGACGAGCTTGCCACGGGTTCCCGCGCCGAGATGGGCACCGAAGCGCATGGTTCGACCGCTAACGCAATGCCGTGGTCACCAGCGTGCGTAGCGTTGCGGGAAGATCGCCCTCCGCGCACGGTCGGTCGCGGCCCCACGCATCGTCGTCGCGGCCGACGTCGACGCGAGGAATTTCGGTGGGACGCGGATGTGGGTCGCCTGCTCGAACGCGTACGCGAGGCCGATGAGCCTCGGCTCGTCCCAGCGGCCGCCGATGAACGACACGCCGACCGGGAGCGGCCCGACGAAGCCGGCCGGCACGGTGATGTCGGGGTACCCGGCGATGGCCGACGGGCTCGACGAGCCGACGAAGGTCGAGAAGTCGCCCCGAGGTCGCCGTTCACCGGGTCGGTCACCCAGGCCGCGCCGTTCGTGGGAGCGATGATCGCGTCGAGGTGGTCGGCCGCCATGAGGTCGTCGATCGACGCCTTGGCGGTCGATGTCGCCATGGTGCGGGCGTCCACGCAGGTCGGGTCGGTCACATCGGGGCTCGCCTGGGCCTGATCGAAGATCGCCGAGTTCCAGGGCCCCTCGAGCGCCGGATGGGCATTGTTGAAGTCGATCAGATCCTGGAGCGTCTTCGGATAGCCGGGGCGGGTGTTGGCCTGGAGGTACGCCCCGATGTCGTGCTTGAACTCGCACAGGAGCGCCGTGAACTCCGGGCCATAGGCGGGCTCGATCGGGATCCGGGCCGGATCGACGATCGTCGCGCCCTGGGCCTGCAGCGTCGCGACCGTGTCGTTGATGATCGCGTCGATCTCCGGGCTGATCGTCGGGTCGTAGGTTCCCACGCGCCAGACGCCGATCCGGGCGCCCTTCAGCGCGTTCTTGTCGAGGAACTTGGTGTAGTCCCGGAACGCGTGGCCGGCCTGGGCGGCGGTCGCGGGATCGCTCGGGTCGACCCCGGTCATCGCCCCGAGGAGGACGGCCGCATCGGTCATGTTCCGGGCGATCGGGCCGGCCGTGTCCTGCTGGGCGGAGAGCGGGACGATCCCGGTTCGGCTCAGGAGGCCGAGCGTCGGCTTGATCCCCGAGTCGCCGTTCGCGCCGGACGGGCAGACGATCGAGCCGTCCGTCTCGGTGCCGACAGCGACGGTCGCGAGATCGGCCGAGGCGGCGACGCCTGAACCGGAGCTCGAGCCGCACGGATTGCGATCGAGGACATAGGCCATGTTCGTCTGGCCGCCGATACCGCTCCAGCCGCTGGACGAGGGGCCGGACCGGAAGTTCGCCCACTCGGACAGGTTCGCCTTCGCGATGATGATCGCGCCGGCCGCGCGGAGTCGTTTGACGATAGAGGCGTCGTGGGGGGAGCTGCCGGCCAGCGCCCAGGAGCCCGCGGTCGTGGGCATGCCGGTCGTGTCGATATTGTCCTTGACGATCACCGGGATCCCGAGGAGAGGCTTGCGGGAGTCGTTGTGCCGATCGTTGTCCCGCCGATCGCCGTCGTGGCGCCGAGCCTTGTCGGCCGCGCGTGCGTCGGCGAGGGCCGTCGGGCTGACGGTGATCACCGCGTTGAGCTCCGGGTTGAGCTTCTTGATCCGGTGGAGGTAGAACTGGACGAGCTGGACCGACGTCAGGCGGTGCCGATCCATGAGGCGCTGCAGCTGCGGGATCGTCGTCGCGTCGACGTTGATGCCAGCGACTCGCGTGTCGGTGATCCGTGTGTCGGTGCCCTTTCCCGCGAGTGCCGCGGGCGCCGTGACGCCAACCACCCCGAGCAAGAGGGCAAATAGCGTCGCAAACACGAGGAATCGTCGAACCGGGGTGCGCATCGCGGGACCTCCACGTGAGCTGGTGGACTGAACGCGGATCTGGCGCCTGAGGTTGACCTCAATGAAACGCCCCGTGTCAAGCCTCAGCACATTCGTGTTCCCGCGGGATGGCGGGGTCAGCTCAGTAGGACAGGGCGTCGATGCAGGAGGCCGCGCCATCCTCGGGCATGAGTGCCAATGCCTGCATAGAGACACTCGTGGCCTGGTCCCCGTCGACCCAGAGCAGGACGCCGCTGTTCCAGATGAAACCGGCCGCCACGTGGCTCGCCGCGTCGCCCTCGGTGAACCGTCCCCCGAACCTGGACATGTGGGCCATGGCCGCGGCGACTTCCTGGCTCGGCAGCAGGGCGCAGCGTCGGGTGACGTGGTCGCCCGGCCCCTTGAAGACCGTCCCGAAGGTGAGCGGAGGATTCGCGAAGGTCCAGTCAGTCGGACCGACATGCGGTACGACGCCATCGTTGATGATCTGGGGGTCGTTGAGGGATTCCAGGATGAGGAAGACGCCCATCTTGGCAGGCTGGTATGGCTCCCAGGGACCGGCCAGGCCGCCGGATCCGACCAGGGCTTCGGGGTCGCGCAGTGCATCCGCCAGGGCGGTCAGGCCCTCGACGGTCGGGTCGGGCGACGGGTCACCGGCTGTGCGAGGGCGACTCGGGGCGCTGACGGTGTAGCGGGTCCCGTCGGGCCGCTCCAGGACAAAGCTGTTCATCGCTTCGACGATCCCCATCGGCATGTTCCCGGTGCTGTCGGCAGGGAGAACGGTGCTGCGCGGCGCGATGCGCACCGGCGTGGCCAGCAGGTCGGTAGCCGCGGTGAGGGTCGACACGACGGTGGCCAGACCCGCCTCGGTCAGCCGATCGATCTCCAGGACTCCGGCGTGCTTCCGGATCACGGTGCCGTCCGTGAGGTAGTCGGCGACATGTATCGCGGGCGAGCCGGGATACGCGCCGGCCCCACCGTCCAGGCGAACGAGGAGCCGTGCCGCCGCGGTCGGATCGCTGCCCGGGGGCGCAGTGGGCCCCGGCGCGGCCGCGCAGGCGGCGAGGGCCAGCGAGACCAGGAGCAGAGCGGCGACTCGGCGAGGCTTCATCGCTCACACAGGGTCACCGCCGATCTCGTCGCCGTCCATCCGACAAAGGTCATCTTCCTAGAGCTCCGACCCCCGAACTGAGACACTGCGTGCGTGAAGCCACGCGTCGCAGTCGCGAAGATCCCTCTCGAATCGGCGGACGGAACCTTCACGATCGGCCGGGACGACTTCCCGAACTTCGCCTTCTTCGCGCGCCTGGGCGTCCACGTCCAGTCGGATCGGGTGCGGGAGGCACACCCGGACCCGACGTACGTCGAGACGGCGCTAGCCGCCCTGGAGGAGGCCTGTCTCCAGCTCGGCGTGCCAGGGGCATCGATCGCGTTGGTCGACACGGTCGTGCCGCCGCCGGCCTTCGGGCTGCGCTACGGCTTCAAGGGCGCCTTCACGACCGACTACCCGACGATCATCTGGGTGTTCGCGAACTGGACGGTCCTGGCGGAGCTACGGGATGTGGTTCGCCACGAGGCAGCCCATCTTGCATTCGCCCGAACCCACACCGCCGAGGAATCAGCGGGCCACTCCGGACCCTCGGAGGACTTCGCATTGGCGTTCGAGCACACTGGTTCCACGGACCCTGGCTTCCGGGCTTGACACGATCCCGCGGCCATCGGTCGTGGCGCGTCCCGAGCGGGGGGACGGCCCCGTCGGTGTCCCCAGCGGGCCCCAGTCAGCGCGAGAGTCCGTCAAGACCTCAGGGTGACGTCCTCCTCTGAAGGCCGTCGTCGCCACCGGCCCTGGGCCGGTACGCTTGAGCCGCCATGCCAGCCGAATTCATCTACAGCACCTACAAGCTCGCCCGGCACTACCCGCCCGATCGGACGGTCCTCGAGGACATCTCGATCTCGTTCTACCCGGGCGCAAAGATCGGGGTCATCGGCCCGAACGGGGCGGGGAAGTCGAGCCTCCTGCGGATCATGGCCGGCCTGGACGACGGCTTCACCGGCGAGGCCCGGCTGACCCCGGGGTTCACCGTCGGCTACCTCAGCCAGGAGCCGCAACTCGACCCGGCCAAGGACGTGAAGGGCAACGTCATGGACGGGGTCCACGAAGTCCAGACGCTCCTCGACCAGTACAACGCCGTCATGGCGCGCTGGTCCGACCCCGACGCCGACTACGAAGCGATCGGGCTCGAGCAGAGCGCGCTCGAGGATCGGATCAACGCCGCCGACGCGTGGAACGTCGAGCGGAACGTCGAGATCGCGATGGAGGCCCTGCGCTGCCCGCCCGACGACGCCGATGTCAAGACCCTGTCCGGCGGCGAGAAGCGCCGGGTCGCGCTCGCCCGGCTGCTCCTCCGGCACCCCGACCTGCTCCTCCTCGACGAGCCCACGAACCACCTCGACGCCGAATCGGTCGAGTGGCTCGAGCACTTCCTCGATGAGTATGCGGGGACCGTGGTCGCGGTCACCCACGACCGGTACTTCCTCGACAACGTGGCCAAGTGGATCCTCGAGCTCGACCGGGGGAGGGGAGTCCCGTTCTCCGGCAACTACTCGAGCTGGCTCGAGCAGAAGCTCGAGCGGATGGCCCGCGAATCGAAAACGGCCGATGCGCGGCAGCGCACGCTCGCCCGCGAGCTCGAGTGGGTGCGGATGGGCGCCAAGGCGCGCCAGGCGAAGGGCAAGGCGCGGTTGTCCGCCTACGAGCGGCTGCTCGCCGAGGCGAACGACGCGAAGGACACGACTCGCGAGCTCGAGATCGCGATCCCGCCCGGCCCCCGCCTCGGCGACACGGTGATCGAGGTCCGGAACCTGCGCAAGGGCTATGGCGACCGGCTGCTCATCGAGGACCTGACGTTCTCGCTGCCGCGGTCCGGCATCGTCGGGATCATCGGCCCGAACGGCGCCGGGAAGACGACGCTGTTCCGGATGATCGTTGGCCAGGAGCAGCCCGACGGCGGGACGGTGGAGATCGGCGAGACCGTCAAGCTCAGCTACGTCGACCAGGGCCGCGACGAGCTGCGCGCGGACCTGACCGTCTTCCAGGAGATCGCCGACGGGGTCGAAGTGGTCAAGGTCGGCAACCGCGAGGTCCCGGCGCGCGCGTACGTGTCGAGCTTCAACTTCCGCGGCGCCGATCAGCAGAAGCTCGTCGGGACACTTTCCGGCGGCGAGCGGAACCGCGTCCACTTGGCCAAGCTGCTCCAGGCCGGGGGCAACGTCGTTCTCCTCGACGAGCCCACGAACGACCTCGATGTCGACACGCTGCGGGCGCTCGAGGCCGGCTTCGAGTCGTTCCCCGGCTGCGTCGTCGTCATCAGCCACGACCGCTGGTTCCTCGACCGGATCGCGACCCACATCCTGGCCTTCGAGGGCGACAGCCAGGTTCGGTTGTTCGAAGGGAACGTCAGCGATTACGAGGCGTTCCGCCACAAGGAGCTCGGCACCTCAGCGGACCAGCCGCACCGGATCCGCTACAAGCGGCTGGCGAGCTGACGTCCACGACGCCCTTCCCCGGATCGGGCAGACGCGCTACCGTCAACACCCCGACCCGAGCCGTGGACCACGTGGACAAGGAGAACGATATGGCACTGACTCTTGGGATCCTGGCTCTCGTCGAGGCGAAGCCCGGCAAGGAATCGGACGTCGAGGCGTTCGTCAAGGGCGGTCAGGCGATCGTGGAGCAGGAGCCGGGCACGCGGGTCTGGTACGGCTTCAAGGTCAACGACTCGACGTTCGGGATCTTCGACGCCTTCGAGGACGAACCGGCGCGCCAGGCGCACCTCGCGGGGCAGATCCCGGCGGCGCTGGCTGCGGCGGGCCCGCAGCTGCTCGCCAAGGATCCCGACATCCGCCTCGTCGACGTCCTCGCGGTCAAGGGATAGACCGGCCGCTCGTGCAGCCGGCGCCGGGCCAGCAACGAGGCCCGCTCAGGACCCGACGCCGTACGAGCCGACCAGGGTGAGCTCCGTGGCGACGGGCGGCTCCTCGCAGCGACTCTCGATCTCGGCGGAGAAGGCCTTGAACGCCGCCACCTCGCTGAGGATGCGACCTGGCTGGTCGGTCTCGAAGACGACGTGCATGAAGCTGACACCATCGGGCAGCTTGAACGTGGCGTAGTGGAGACCGTCCGGCCGCTCTCGACCGAGTTGCTCGTAGACGGCCTTCACGAGCGATTCATTCTCGTCCGCCCGTCCCGGCTGG
>DASVIK010000280.1:0-1773 GCA_036382135.1 Candidatus Limnocylindrales bacterium
GCGACGCGCCCGGGAGATGGGTCAGCGGCGGCAGCGTACGGGATCCGTCACCAGCAGGTCGCGGCGGCGCTGGCCGCGGACCTCCTCCCGGATGAGCGCCGGCGTATGCATGCCGCGGTCGCCACTGCGCTCGGCAGCCACCCGTCGGAGGCGGCGCGCCACTGGCTGCGAGCCTACGAGCCTCGGCGCGCACGGGCCGCGGCGCTCCAGGCGGCCGCGGCTGAGGAGATCGCCGGCGCCGGTGCGGACGCCCTCGCGCACCTGGAGCTCGCAATCGAGCTCGCGGTCCCGGCATCGCCGGAACCTGATAAGTCCGCCGCCGTACCGGACGTCGCGCTCCTTCGCCGGGCCGCCGAGGCCGCGCTCGTCGCGGGCGACCCGGGTCGCGCGGCCGCGTTCGCGGAGTCGGCCCTGGCCCCGGGGATCCCGTCTGGCGACCGCGTGTCGAGCGCGGCGGCCTGGGATCGCCTGGGCGTCTTCCGCTGGGAGAGCGGCGACCGCGAGGGCGCGCTCGCCGCGCACAACCGCGCCCTGGAGATGCTGCCGCGGACGGAGACGCTGGAGCGCTCGCGCGTGCTAGCGACCCTGGCCCAGATCCGGATGCTGGAGGGCTCTTTCAGCGAGGCCGAGCAGATGGCGGTGGAGGCGATTCGCCTCGCCGAATCCAGCGGGCCGGGCGGCGAGGCATGGCTCGGGCACGCGCTCTGCACGTTGGGCGTGGTGGACGAATGGCTGGGCCGGCCCGAGTCCGCGGTCGCGCGCATGGAGCGGGCACTTGCCATCGCCGTCCGCCTCGACCGACTCGACGACGCGTTCCGTGCGCGCGCCAACCTCGCCACGATCCTGTACGTCGAAGGGCGCCGCGAGGAGGCGGTGCGGGTCTCGGAAGCTGGGATCGCCGCTGCGGAGGCGGCCGGCCTGGAAGCCGTCCACGGAAACCGCCTCCGCGGCGGCGCCGTCGATTCGCTCTTCCCGCTCGGGCGCTGGCAGGAGGCGCGTGCCTACTCGACGCATGCCCTCGCGTGGGCGCCGGCCGGGATCGCGTTCGTGCATGCCGCGGTGGGGTTCATCACCGTGGAGACGGAGCTCGCCGCCGGGGAGGAGGCCAGCCGGATGCTCGGGCGCCTGCTCGTCGAGCTGGATCTGATCGCGGACACGCAGTACGCCGTTCCCACCTACCAGGCCGCAGCCTCGCTTGCGCTCTGGCGGGGGGACCCCGCAGACGCCCGCCGGGTCGCCGACGCCGCGTGGGATCGCGTCCGGACCACCGAGGACTGGGTCCTCGCGGCGCCCGCGGCCGGCACCGTGCTCGCCGTCGCTGCCGACGTTGCGGAGGCCGCGCGCGACCGACGCGATCTCGCGACGCTGGCCGCGATCCGCGCCCGGGCGGAGTCCGTCCTCGGTGAGGCGCAGCGGATGGTGGAGGCGTCCCATGTTGCCGAGGATGTCTTCGCGCGCCGCGAGGTGGACGCGGAGCTCGCGACCGCTCGGGCGCACCTTCTGCGCGTGATCGGGCGCGATGATCCGGCGGCCTGGGCCGCCGTCGCGGAGCGTTGGGTCACGCTCGGGCGTCCGTACGACACCGCCCGTGCCCGCCGGCGCCAGGCGGCGGCGATCCTCGCCGCAGGTGCCGCCGACGGGGAGCGGCGCGGGCGACGGGACGAGGCGCGCGAGCCGCTGCTGGAGGCCGCCCGGATCGCGGCAAGCCTCCCGGCCATGCCACTCCTGCGTGCGGTCGCCGATCTCGCAGCTCGGGCCCGGATCGTGCTTCCC
>DASVIK010000281.1:0-7696 GCA_036382135.1 Candidatus Limnocylindrales bacterium
AGCCGGGCGAGCAGCGGGATCTGGGCGTCCTTGACCCGCCGGCGCGCCTCGTCCATCCCGAACCACGCCACCCGGTCGAGCTCCGGGAACGAGGCCAGCTGGCCCGAGGCCGGCGGCCACTCCATCGTGAAGAGGTTCGAGTGGGCGTCGGCCGGGTCGAGATCACCCTGCGCCGCCCAGGCATGCACGACCTTGCCGCCCTTCTGGACGATCGAGCCGAGCGGGGTCAGCGGCCCGTCGGGGACCGGGTGGCCGGTCTCTTCCGCGAACTCGCGCCGGGCCACGGCGGCGAGGCCCGCGTCGCCATCGGCACGTTCCGCCGCCTCGACTTCGCCCTTGGGGATCGACCAGTAGCCCGCGTCCCGGCGCGCGAAGAGCGGGCCGCCGGGATGACCGAGCAGGACCTCTATCCCGGCGCCGCCCCGACGCCACAGGACGAGGCCGGCACTCACCCTCGAGCGCATTCGATCTCCCACGTGCGATGGATCGAGCCGCGGACCACCCGGCGACCCGTGCGGCCCGTCGGGCACGATCGAGTCTGCGCGCCGGCTCCGGTCCCGGCAAACCGCGTGGCGCGCCGTCCCGGCGAGCGACGGCGGTCCCGAAGGCGCTAGGCTCGTCGGGTGATCGGTTGTCTCGTTGTCGGCGTTCTCGTGCTGATCCTGTTCGCCGTCGTGCCCCTCATCTGGTGGCCGATCCTCATCGTGCTGCTCGTCGTCATCTTCGTCGTGGCGGCCGCCATGGGCCTCCTCAAGGGGATCTTCGGCGCGCTGTTCGGCCGCCGCCGCTGACGGGAACGGCGGCGAGGGTTCTCGGCAGCCGCCGGCGAGGCTCCCGAACCCGGTCCCCCGAGACGTCGCCGTGACCCGGCCGCGCTACGGTGTGGGCCTGATCACTGGCGCAGCAAGGGGATCGGACGATGACGGACCGGGCACTTCTCGTCGGGATCAACGCGTACCCCGGCCAGCCGCTCAACGGATGCGTGAACGATGTCGACGACATGGCCGCCTACCTCGTGAAGGACCGGGGCTTCGCGCCCGGCGCGATCACGTTCCTCAAGGACGGCCAGGCGACGACCGCGAAGATCGTGGCCGGGCTCAAGGCCCTCGTGACCGGCCTCAAGGCCGGCGACCGGGTCGTATTCCACTACAGCGGCCACGGCACGCAGATGCCGAGCTACAGCGGCACCGAGGTCGATGGCCTCGACGAGGTGATCTGCCCCGTCGACTTCGACTGGACGGACGCCCACGCCCTCCGCGACAAGCAGTTCCACGCGATCCTCTCGGCGGTCCCCGCCGGCGTCGAGTTCATGTGGATCTCGGACAGCTGCCACTCGGGCGACCTCCAGCGGGCCGTGCTGCGAGGGCCCATCCTCCGGCGCGACCGCTTCTACATCCCGCCGCCGGCGATCCGGGCTCAGATCGATGCCGCGCGGATCAGGGGCGTCCGCGTGAGTCACCTCCCGAAGGCGGCGACCGACCTGAACGTCGCCCTCCTGGCGGGCTGCCGGAGCGACCAGACATCGGCGGACGCCAGCATCGACGGGCGCTGGAGCGGCGCGTTCACGTACTTCCTGCTCGTGTCGCTTCGGGCCGGCAAGAAGAGTCCGCTCAAGAGCCGCTTGCGCTCGGCGGTCCTGCGCCTCCACAAGGCCCAGTACGACCAGACTCCGCAGCTCGCCGCGCCGAACGAGGTCGCCGGCCGCCCATTCGCGGCCGCCTGACCCCCGCTCGTGGCCGCCTCGCGGCCGCCCGACGCTCGCGTCGCCCGCCGCGTCAGCCGATGACGTTCGTCTCGAGCACCCGGCGCCCGGCGGCGATCCGCTCGTAGCCGAAGATCGCGAGGTCGAGGCTCAGGTACCGGCCGTGGGCGATGAGCTCGGCGATCGCCCGCCCCACGGCAGGCGACTGCTGGATGCCGTGACCGCTGAAGCCGTTCGCGAAGTAGAGGTTGGCGAGCTCGGGATGGGCTCCGAGCACGGCGTTGTGGTCGAACGTGTTGAGCTCGTAGTAGCCGGCCCAGGCCCGGGTCACCTTGATCGCGTCGAACGCCGGCACGCGCGCGGCCAGGGCCGGCCATACCGCGTCTTCGAACTGCCGACGATCCACCTCCAGCGGCAATCCCGGAAGGTCGTCCGATTCGGCCGGTGACGTGGCCCCGATGAAGCCGTCGCCCTCGGGCCGGAACCAGACGCCCGAGGTGTCGATGACGAGCGGGCAATCGGGCAGCTCAAGGCGGGCGTCGAACATGAAGATGCAGCGCCGGCGCGCCTCGACCGGCAGCGTGACGCCGGCCATCGCGGCCACCTCGCCGGCCCACGGCCCGGCGGCATTCACAAGCGCGCCGCAGGTCAGCTCCGACCCGTCGGCCAGGATCACTCCGGCGACCCGGCTCCCCGCGACTCGCACGCCGACCGCCTCCGCGGCGAGGTACTCGACGCCGAGCGAACGCGCCTTGCGCCGGAACGCCTGGAGAAGGCCGTATCCGTCGAACCAGCCTTCGCCGTGGAGGCCGATCGATCCCAGCCCCACGCCGTCGAGGGCAAGCCACGGGAAGCGCGCCGCCAGGTCGGCGGGCGACAGGAGCGCCACTTCGGCGCCTTCGGCGATCTGCGTCGCGTGCACCTCGCGGAGCGCCGCTTCCCGACCGGTGGCCGCGAGGTAGAGATAGCCCCGCTCCTTCAGGCCGACGTCCACCGTCTCGGGGCCCTCGCCGTCGATCGCCAGGTGCCGCCCGGCCTCGGCGAGGAAGGACCAGCTGTCGCGCGACAGGCGGATGTTCTCGGGCGTGGAGAACTGCTGGCGGATCGAGCTGGCGGACAGGGCAGACGAGGCGCGCCGGTACGTCGGGTCGCGCTCGAGGACGGCGATGCGCCCGTCGAATGCCGGATCGCTCGCGAGGAAGTAGGCGATCGCGCTCCCGATCGCGCCGCCGCCCACGATCGCGACGTCGGTGCTCGCGTTCATCGTCGTGCCGCGTCCATCACCCTCGGATCAGCCGTTCTCGACCGCCTCCTTCGCCTCGATGAGCGAGACGCCGGTCAGGCTGCGGAGCTCCTGTATCGCGTGGATCGTCTTGCCGGCGAGCTTGAGGTCGCGGACGCTCGGCGGCAGGCTCGAACCCGGTCGCGTGTACTCGATGCCCGCCTGGCGTGACAGGATCTCGAGCTGCTCCTCGATGAGCCGAAGGCGCGTCAAGAGGGTCGAGTCGTCCATGGCCTCCTCGTTTCGTCGGGGGAGCCGCAGTCTAGTCGCCGACACTGGGCTGCCGCCGCAGCGCGGACACGGCCTCCCGTCGTTGCCTCCGGTCGCCGCGCTAGTACGTGCACCCTGAGCAGGTCTCGGCGGTGATGACGACGATCGTCTTCACGCTCGATCCCGTGGTGAACGTCACCACGATCGCGTAGAAGTCGTTCGTGCCGTCCGACGCGATCGCCGCCCCGATGTCCTCCGTGGCGACCCAGGTCCAGGAGGCCGTCTTCTGCGAGGCCGGCACCTTGGCCACGACGCGGACGATCGAGGCCGGAAGGTGAGTGGTCGGAGTCACGCACGGCACGCCCGTCGAGTTCGACGGTGCGGGGCATTTCTTGACCGCCAGGGCACGGACGACGGTGCTGGCCGAACCTGGCGTCCGCCATGTGAGCGTGAACTTCCGCGGCGGCGCCGTCGTGGCCGTCCACTCACCTTCGTCCACGAACGTGAGCCGCAGGCCGGTCGAGGCATCGGTGCTGCCGAGATGGACCGGCGTGGGTGCGGGAGAGGGAGCGAGCGTCGGCGACGGAGTCGGAGCCGGCGTGGGCGGCACGGTCGGCGCGGGGGTCAGCGAGACCGTCGGGCCGGGACTGGCTACCGCCGCTGCCGGGGTCGGCGAAGCGGGGACGGGAGTGCTCGCTGGACTCGCGGTCGGGCTTGGGCTCAAGCTCGCACTTGCGCAACCGGCCGCGACCATCATCACGAAGATCGCCAGCGGGCCGACCCGTCGCCGGGAACGTTGCCCGATCCAGTGCTTCTTCATCGTCTGCCTCGCGAGCTCGATCGCCGCGCGCCAGCCGTGAGCATATCCACGAGGAGGACGACGGTCGAGGCCCATCCATCCGAACGGCTCGTTGACGGTTGGCCGGTTAATCCCGATAATCTGACTCGGAATTACCCACCGGCCGCAGCCAGCCCGGGAGATCCATTGACCGCCCCTTCGACCAAGACCCGCGATGCCGTCCGCGATCGACGCGATGAGTTCGCGTTCCACGACGACATCGTCTACCTCAACGAGACGAAGCGCGGGCTGACCCGGGACACGGTCGAGGAGATCAGCGCGTTCAAGGACGAGCCCGACTGGATGCTCCAGTTCCGGCTCCGAGCGTACGACCACTTCCTCAGCCGGCCGATGCCCGAGTGGGGCGGCAATCTCCGGGACATCGATCTCGACAAGATCGTCTACTACCGCAAGCCGTCCGAGCGCGAAGAGAAGTCGTGGGACGACGTCCCCGAGAAGATCAAGCAGACGTTCGAGCGGCTCGGCATCCCCGAGGCGGAGCGCAAGTTCCTGTCCGGTGTCGGCGCGCAGTACGACTCCGAGGTCGTCTACCACTCTGTCCGCGAGGAGCTGACCAAGATCGGCGTCGTGTTCATGGGCACCGACCAGGCGCTCAAGGAATACCCCGAGATCTTCCGCCGCCACTTCGGCACGGTCGTGCCGCCCGAGGACAACAAGTTCGCGGCGCTCAACAGCGCCGTCTGGTCGGGCGGCTCGTTCGTCTACGTCCCGAAGGGCGTCGAGGTGCCGCTGCCGCTCCAGGCCTACTTCCGCATCAACGGCGAGAACACGGGCCAGTTCGAGCGGACGCTCATCGTGGTCGAGGAAGGGGCGAAGGTCCACTACATCGAGGGCTGCACTGCCCCGATCTACGCGACCGACTCACTCCACGCGGCCGTCGTCGAGGTCGTCGCGCTGGCGGGCTCGAAGGTCCGCTACACGACGATCCAGAACTGGTCGAACGACGTCTACAACCTCGTGACCAAGCGGGCCCACGCGTACGAGAACTCCCGGGTCGAGTGGATCGACGCGAATACCGGCTCCCGCCTGACCATGAAATACCCGAGCATCTACCTTCGTGGCGAGAATGCGAGCGCGGATATCATCTCCGTGGCCGTCGCCGGCAGGGGCCAGCACCAGGATACTGGCGCGAAAGCCATCCATCTGGCCAAGAATACCCGCTCGCGGATCGTCAGCAAGTCGGTGAGCAAGGACGGCGGCCGAGCCACGTACCGCGGCCACCTCAAGGTCGCGCCGGGGGCCACGGGGGTCGTCGCCAGCGTGCGCTGCGACGCCCTGATGCTCGACGACCAGAGCCGCAGCGACACGTACCCCTACATCGACATCCAGGAAGACGACACGACGATGACCCACGAGGCCACCGTCGGCAAGGTCAGCGCCGACCAGGTCTTCTACCTGATGAGTCGCGGTCTCACCGAGAACGAGGCGACCAACCTCATCGTCCAGGGCTTCCTGGAGGTCTTCACCAAGGAGCTCCCGATGGAGTACGCCATCGAGTTCAACCGCCTGGTGAAGCTCGAGATGGAGGGTTCGCTCGGGTGACGGCACCCGTCACCCAGGGCACGCCGGATTCCGCACCGAACGCGTCGCCGACGGATCGCCGGCGACCGGCGCGTCGCGGCCCGGCCGATCTCCCATTCACGTTCCCGGACGTCGCGCTGGCCGCGACCCTGACCGCGGAGCGGGGCGAGCCGACCTGGCTCGGCGCCGAGCGGCTCGCCGCCGCGAACGGCTACGCGGCGCTGCCGCTCGAGACCAACCATCTCTATCGGACATATGTCGACCTGCGCGCCGCCGAACTCTTCAAGGTCCGGCCGTATGTCGCGACGGCGTCCACGCCGGCCGATGCGGCCCCCGCCCGGCCGCCCGACGGCGTCTCGGCGGTCATCGAGCTGCGCGAAGACGAGGTCGCCGTCCTCGCGATCACGGCCGAGGCGGCCGCCGCCGGCGTGACACTCGAGACCTTCGGGGCGGCCCTCGCCCGTGACCCCCGCGGCCTGCGGGCCGACCTCGAGGGCGGCATCGCCCTTCCCGCCGACGACAAGCTCGCCCAGCTGTCCCGGGGCTTCTGGAGCCAGGGCGTCCGGCTCGTCGTCCCCGACGGGGTCCGGCTCGCCCACCCGGTCATCGTCCGCTGGGCGGCCGGCGTCCCGGAGCGCGCCCTCGTGACGCGCACGATCGTCCGCCTCGGCGTCGGGGCGGAGGCGTCGCTCGTGGAGGAGCTCCTGCCGTCCGGCCCGCCCATCGAATGCGCCGCCGGTGAGCTCGTCCCCCAGAGCCTCTTCACCGGCACCCTGGAGGTCACCCTCGGTGCCCGGGCACGCCTCGCCGTCGCGAGCATCCAGGACCTCCCCGCGGGCGTGATGGTCGTCCAGCATCGCAACGCGGTCATCGGCGAGGGAGCCGACCTGCACTGGGCGCTCGCCCAGCTCGGTGGCCGGATCGTCCGCAGCCGGGTGGACAACCGCCTCGACGGCGATCGGGGTGCGGTGGAGCAAGTCGAGATCGTGTTCGGCTCGGAGGACCAGGTCGTCGACCTGACCTCGTACACCCGCCATCGCGGCCGGGACACGACGGGCAACCTGCTCTCGAAGGCCGTGCTCATGGACCGGTCCCGGACCTACATGAAGGGCCTGATCACGATCGACAAGCCTGCCGTGGGCACGGACAGCTACCTGGGCGAGTTCGGGATGAACCTGTCCCGCCAGGCCCGCGCGGTCGCGATCCCCAGCCTCGAGATCGACCAGCCCGATTGCCGCCGTGCCGCTCACTCCTCCTCGGTCGGTCCGATCGACGAGACCCAGCTCTTCTATCTCGAGAGCCGGGGCATCCCGCCCGACGAGGCGCGCAAGTTCATCGTCCTCGGCTTCCTCGAGCCGGTCGTCGCCCGGGTCCCGCTCGCCGATGCCCAGGACCGGCTGCGCGGGTTGCTCGAGGACAAGTGGGCGGCCTCGTCGCCCGGTTCGGCCTCCGGCGCGGGGTCGGCCTCCGCCGCGTGAGGCGCGTCGACCTCCTCGGGCTCGATGAGGTCCCGGACGGCACGATGAAGATGGCCTGGGTGGACGGCACCGATCCCGTGCTTGTCGTCCACCGGGACGGCCGGCTGGGCGCCTACCAGGGGATCTGCAGCCACGAGTACTTCGAGCTCGACAAGGGCTTCCTGACCGGCGGCTCGATCACCTGCGCGCTGCACCTCTCGCGCTTCGACCTCGCGACGGGCGACGCCCTCGATCCGCCCGCCGACCAGCCGCTCGCGATGTACGAGGTCCTCGTCGAGGACGGCCGCATCCTCATCGAGATCCCGGACGGCCCGCTGCCCGTCAACGAGTGACCGCGTCCTTGTGCGTCAAGAACGGTTGGTACGTCGAGGCGTGAGGGGAGCCCGGAGGAAGGCGGCTGCCAGATATCGCACCTCGGCCGCAGTGGCTAGCCCAGGAGATCCGGCGAGCCGCGATGCGTCCTGCGGCGTCCGGCGGTCGTATCGTCGACGCCGTAATTGAGGAGGACTTCTGATGCGCAGCGTGACCTATTCGATGGGCGTCTCACTTGATGGCTATATCGTCGGGCCGGACGGCGGCTTCGACTGTACGGTGCCCGACGAGGAGGCCTTCGCTTCGTCACCGACGAGACACGAGAGGTCGGC
>DASVIK010000282.1:0-8426 GCA_036382135.1 Candidatus Limnocylindrales bacterium
ACCCGGTGCTGGTCGGCGGTGGCATTCCGTACTTTCCGCGGCATGAGCGCCGGGTGGATCTCGAACTCGTCGAGACCCGCACATTCAGTTCGAGCGTCGTCTACCTCCGCTATCGCGTGGCGCGCTAACCGGCTCGTCCGCCCGGCGCGGACGGCCGCTTCGTCCGTTCGCGGGCGGGCGACTCACGGGACGGCCGACACCCGACCCGTGGCGGTGCTACGGTCGGGGCGACAGGTCGGGGGGCCACGGGAGTCGAGACGATGACAGGGCGGAAGACGTTCGGCGTCCAGCTCTATGCGGTGCGCGATGCGTTGGCCGCCGATCTGCCGGGGACCGTCGCCCGGCTCGCGGGCCTTGGGTTCACCAACGTCGAGCCGTTCGACCTGCTGACCGATACGTCCGGGCTCGCGGCGGCCATGAAGGACGCCGGAGTGCGTGCCAACACCGCCCATTGCCGGGTGACCGGTCCGGATGCTTCCGCTCTGTACGCGGCGGCGACGTCGCTCGGCATCTCGACCCTGATCGTGCCGTGGCTGGATCCGGAGCGGTTCGCCTCCCGGGACACCGTGCGCGATGTCGCGGACGAGCTGAACCGGGGGGCGGCGGAGGCGGCGGCGCACGGCATCCGCGTCGGGTACCACAACCACTGGTTCGAGCTCGAGGCGGTCTTCGAGGGGCGGACCGCCCTGGAGTGGCTCGCGGACGACCTCGATGCGGCGGTGGTCCTGGAGCTGGACACGTACTGGGCGGCGGTGGGCGGCCAGGACGTCCCCGCACTGCTCGGGCGCCTCGGCGACCGGGTCCGGTTCCTGCACCTCAAGGACGGTCCGCTGCAACCGCGCGAGCCGCAGGTCGCGCTCGGCCGGGGGGTCATGCCGGTGGGGGCGATCCTGGAGGCGGCCACGTCGTGCGAGCTGGCCGTCGTCGAGCTCGATTCGTTCGACGGCGACATGTTCACCGCGCTCGCCGACAGCCTGGCATTCCTGGCGGGGCTTCCGTCGTGACGCGACGCGGGCCCGTGGGCGTCGGAGTGGTCGGCTGCGGGACCATCTCGGACGAATACCTCACCACGATGGGCGCCTTTCCCGACCTGAAGGTGGTGGGGCTCGCCGACCTCGACCAGGAGCGCGCGGCCACACAGGCGGCGAAATACGGCATCGACTACGCCGGCCGCACGGCCGACCTCCTCGCCCACGACGAGGTCGAGCTCGTCGTCAACCTGACCATCCCGGCGGCGCACGCGGAGGTGGGTCGGCAGGCGATCGCGGCCGGCAAGCACCTGTGGAGCGAGAAGCCGATCGCCACCGATCGTGTCGCTGGACGCGCGCTGCTCGTCGCGGCGGACGCCGCGGGCCTGCTCGTCGGGGTCGCCCCGGATACGGTCCTCGGGCCCGGGATCCAGACCGCGCGGCGGCTGATCGACGGCGGCGAGATCGGCACGCCGTTGACGGCCCTTGCGCTCATGCAGAACCCGGGGCCGGACCTGTGGCACCCGGATCCGGCGTTCCTCTACCGTGCCGGCGCCGGTCCCCTGTTCGACCTGGGGCCGTATTACCTGACGACCCTCGTGCTCCTGCTCGGGTCGGTCACGACGGTCAGGGCGCTCGGTACCCGCGCGCGGGACATCCGGACGATCCACAAGGGCCCGCACGCCGGCACCGATTTCGCGGTCGAGGTGCCGACCCACGTCGCGGTCCTCGCCGAGTTCGAGTCGGGCGCGACGTCCACGATGGTCCTGAGCTTCGAGTCGCCGTTGAGACGCAGTCTCATCGAGATCACCGGGTCGACCGCGACGATCGAGGTGCCCGATCCCAATCGCTTCGACGGCGACATCCGGATCGTCCAGCCGACGGGCGAGGACGGGACGGTCGTCCATACCGAGCGTGGGGGTCACGGCCGGGGCCTCGGCGTGCTGGACCTGGGGCGGGCCATCCGGAGCGGGGTGCAGCCGCGGGCGTCGGGCGCCCTTGGCTACCACGTCCTCGACGTGATGGTCGCCATCGAGGAGTCGATCGCCTCCGCTCAGCCATGCGCGGTGGAGAGCCGGGCCGAACGCCCGCCCGTCGCGCCGGATGACTGGAGGGCCACGGCCGCCACGCTGTGAACGCGAGCGAGCCGACCGACCCTGATCTCGACCTGGCGCTCCGTCACGCGCCGATCGTCTGGTTCGACGACGCGGAGCCGTTCCTGCCCCAGGCGGTCGGCTACGCGGTGCTCCGTCGACCGACCCATTCGCCCACCTTCGAGCGGTTCCTGCACCTGCGCGTGCCCGGCGGTCGGACCGCGGCGGCCGTCATCGAATACGCGCTCTGGACCGACTGGGACATCGGGCATCTCTACGAGCTGGAGCACGTCTGGAGCTACGTCGACGGCAGCGGTCGCCTCATCCACGCCGAAGCGAGCTGGCACGGCGAGTGGGTCCCCCTCCTCGAGGCTGGCCGCCTCTCGGCCGAGGACGACCGGCCGGTCGCCTGGGCCCAGCCCGGCAAGCACGCCATGGCCCCGGATCCGAGGGCCTTCACCGGGGTCGACGCGTACCGGCTGCTCGTGGCGCACGAGGCGCGGCCGCCGGCCCGTGGCGGGCTGCATGTCGTGGACGCGATGCGGGGTCGGCTCCGTCGGACCGCCCGGGGCGACGCCCTCGCCCGAGCGTACCTCCACAGCCACGCGTTCGAGCCGACCTTCCGTTTCGGCACCCGCTGGGATGCCCGAAGGGCGCCGTTCGAACCTGCCGAGCATCTCGTCGACGGGATCCCCGGCCGGATCCGGGCGGTCCTCCGGCGGCTGGCGGCCGAGCGCCGGAAGCGCCAGGTGTGGGCCGTGTTCTTCGACCTCGGGGACACCCTGTTGATCGAGCGGTCGGAGGAGAAGGACGCGGCCGACACGACGCTGCGGGCCGAGCTCTTCGACGGCGCGGCCGAGCTCGTCTGGTCGCTGAAGCGGGCGGGCTACCTCGTGGGCCTCGTCTCGGACACGCGGGCGGCCACGGCCCGCAACGTCCTCCGCCAGCACGGCCTCGAGGATGCGTTCGACGTCCTGGCGATCTCGGAGTCGATCGGGGCCGAGAAGCCCGACCCGCGGATCTTCCAGCACGCCCTGTCGGCGCTCGGACTGCGCGCGTCCGAGGCCGGCCACGTCGCGATGGTCGGCAACCGCCTGGACCGGGACGTGCGCGGCGCGAACGCGCTCGGGCTCATCAGCGTCTGGATGCGCCTGACCGACCCGCATCCGGCGGACCCCGTCGGGGACGGGGATCGGCCGCGCCACACGGTCACGTCGCACGCGGAACTACGCGAACTCCTCCGCGCGCTGGGCTGAGATCCGGCCGGGCCCGCCCTGCGGGCCGCTCAGCTCTCGGCCGTGATCGGCTCCAGGTCGATCGTCCGGACCTGGCGCGTCCGGCCGGCCTCGGTCCTGACGAGGGCACTCGGGATCACGTTCCCGGCGAACCGCACGATGACGGCGGCCTCACCCGAGTACAGCCCCGTCCCGATGATCCGGACACGCCCGCCGAGCGCCAGGCCGGTCCGACCTGCGCCCGCCGTGGTGTCGATCGCGGTACTGGTCCGCACGTAGTTCGGATTCGGTCCCGCGTCGGCGGGCGCCGGATGCTTGGATGTCCGGGCGACCGGGTAGGTCACCTTGCGCTTGCGCGGGGGCATCTATCCGCCCCGCCGCGGTCGCTCGGTCGTCTTCGGCGGCCGTGGCTCGTGGCCCGGGCGCGGTGGACGCGGTGCGGTTCCCGGCGCCATGTCCGGCCGCCGGACCTCGGGTCCGCGGGCGAGAGCCGCCTCGACCTCCAGCGCGAACGCCTTGGCCGTTGCCGGCGGGACGCTACCCGCCCAGGCCGTTTCGATCTCGCGGACCCGCTGGGTCTCCGCGGCGCGCCGTTCGCGCTCTCGTTTCGAGTGCTTCGTCATCCTGACCTCATGGCAGGTGCGCCGACAGGGCGGCGTCGTTCCCGGGAGATTGTACGCCCGACCGCGCGGGTGTCCGCCGAGTTCGGGAGGTTGCGCGCCGCCGCCTACCAGCGCTCCCAGCGGGCGAATTCCTCGCTCGGCCGCCAGCCGCGCTTCAGGGACGGCGAGCGCTTGTCGGGCAGGGGTCGTCCGACGGGGATCACGCCGATCGGCGAGAAGTCGTCCGGGATGCCGAGGAGCGCGCGGAGTGCCACGTAGCCCTCCGCCTCGGCCCCCGCGAAGCCGGCGGCCAGCCCCTCGTCGACCGCGGCGAGCAGGATGAGCATGACGGTGCAGCCGATGTCCATCCACCAGTACGGGACCGGCCAGTCGATCTCGGCGCCTCCGTCGTCGACCTTGTCGGCTTCCCGGTAGCGCTCGTGGTAGACGGCCTCGGACACGCACGGGATGAACACGGCGGCGCATTCGCTGATCCAGCGATCGAAGCCGGCCTCCACGCCCTCCTCCTCGCCGAGGATCGCCGCGATCTGCCGGCGCAACGCCGGGTCGGTGACGATGAGCAGGCGCTGCCCCTGGCTGAAGCCGGCGCTCGGGGCGCGCTGGGAGATCAGGGCGATCCGCTCGAGCACGGTCCGGTCGACCGGCTCGTCCGCGAAATGGCGGACCATCCGTCGCCGTCGGACGACTTCGGCGAATTCCATCGGACACCTCGTGGGGCCGTTGGCCGCGACGCCCGGCGGCCGGTCAGGGGGACGGGATCACGGGGTCAGGGGGACGGCGTCAGGTTCAGCGTCGACACCGTCGCCTTCTGCGCGGCGCCCGGCGAGAAGGGGAGCGGCACCTGGGTCCCGTTCAGCCACGCCGGGATCATGTCGCCGTAGTGCCGGTCGAACGGATTGCCGGACTGGCCGGTCGTGATGACGATCCGTCCGCTGTCGAGGTCGCCCATGTCGATGTCGAGTCGGTACGACGGCCCGTTCGTCACGTCGAAGGCCTGGCGCAGTCCGCCCGGTTCGTACGTGGGATCGGCCGGGTCCGGGTAGGCCGCTGAGAAGTGGTAGTACGTGTTGTCGATCGCCCCGGCGGCGCCGGCGACCGGGAAGGGCCCTGCATTGAAGTACCAGGTGATGACCGGCAGCCCGCTTCCGCCGAGCGTTCCTTCCTCGAAGGTGATCGTGTGCTCGCGGCCCCACGTCCACTGGCTCGGATCGCCGAGCGTGGCGCGCAGGTCGGCACCCGCCCCGTCGACGGCCGCGGTGACGACGCTCGACTCGGACTCGGCCGCTGGCGTGGCCGGGTCGTTCCACCATGGGCTCGCCCGCTGGTCGAGGAGGGCGATCATGGCCTGCCAGCTCTCCGTGCTGCCGACGTAGTCCCGCGCGATGTCGAGCCCGAGCCTCGGATCGAAGAGGCCCCGCAGCACGTGGGACTCCAGGGTCATGTAGGCGGCGCACCCGAGGCTGTCCACGTCGCAACGGCCCTTCCAGGACCGCACCCTGGCCAGGAGGGTGCGCCCGTCGTCGGTCGTCGGGATGATGTCGGCGATCCGGTCGATCACGAGCGGCGCCCGGGCCACGAACGTGTCCATCTGGATCGCGCTCATCGCGTCCCTGGTCACGCCGCCCTTCGCGGCCGCCGCGGTCAGCAACTCCGTGATCCGCGCGACCCGGTAGCCGGGGTCCCATTCGCGCCCGAGGAAGTACGGGAACTTGGCATCCACGGCCGCCGCATTCGCCGTCGCGATGATGCCCGAGGGTGGGTCGTACAGCCGGGGCAGGTCGTCGTACTTCACGTAGCCCGTCCATTCGTGCGTCCCGGTCCAGCCCGGGACCGGCCGGTCGCCCAGGTCGGCGCGGTCCTGGCGGATCGGGATGAGGCCCGGGACCTGGAGCCCGATGTGGCCGGCGACGTCGGCGTAGACGAAGTTCTGCGAGGGCGCCCCGTACTTGGCGAGGGCGGCCCGGAAGCCGTTCCAGTCCGTCGCCCGATCCAGGTCCAGGAACGCCTCGAGGATGTGATCCGGTTCCGTCGTGGCCGCCCAGCGCAGCGCGTAGACCCCACCGATCGCCTTGAGCCGATCGCTCGTGTCGCTGATCACCGGGCCGTGGCCGGTCGAACGGACGTCGATCGCGACGTCGGCCGCCCCGGCGACCTTGAACACCTCGTGGCGGACCTCGAACGGGACGGACTGGCCCTTGAACAGGTAGTGCGTCGGGTCGTTCGGGTCGACCTTCTCCTCGAACAGGTCCTGGACGTCCGGCCCGACGTTCGTCGCGCCCCAGGCGATGCTCTCGTTGTGGCCGAGGATGACGGCGGGGACGCTCGGGAAGCTGACGCCGACGACGTCGTACGGGCAATTCGAGTCGGGAGTGCGGCAGTGCAGCCCGTTCATGATCCACACGGACGGCATCTCCAGCCCGAGGTGCGGGTCGTTGGCCAGCAGCGCGTGCCCGCTCGCGCTCTTGGTCGGGCCGACGACCCAGTCGTTCGAGCCGATCCCGCGGTCGGGGCCGAAGGCGCCCGCCCGGTCGAGGCCGGTGGTGGCCAGGACCGACTGGGCGACGCGCCCGAGCTCGAGCCAGCCGGCGGCCGTCGCGGCGTCGACCGCCGCGGATCCGCCGGTCGCGACCGCGCCCCCGACGGTCGCGGCCGGGATGGACGTCCCGGAGGCCCCGGCCCCTCCGGCGCCCGCCGCGCCGGTCGGCACCTCGATGGGCGAGCCGGCCGGATAGGCGGGGAAGAGCTGGTCGGTGAGGGCCCGGTCGCCGAGCCGGGCATCGGCGGCCTGCCGGAAGACCTCGCTGTCGAGGTTCCCGCCGAGGACGAGCGCCTGGAGCTTGGCGAAGGTGGCCGAGTCGACCGTCGTCCACGGCTTCGGGTCGTAGCCGCCGAGCCCGCCCCCGAGGCCGGCCTTCAGCCCGACCATCACGAACGGCAACCCGAGGTTCCCGTGATGGGCGGCGAGCCAGGCGTTGACCCCGTCGGCATAGGCCTGGAGGGCGCTCAGGCCGGTGGGTGACATGTTCTCGAGGTCACGCTCGGCGGCCTGGGTCAGGCCCAGCGTCCGGATGTACTCGTCCTGCTTGAGGGTCGTGGTGCCGAAGAGCTCCGACAGGGTTCCGGCCCCCGCCCGCCGGTAGACCTCCATCTGCCAGAAGCGCTCCGATGCGTGGAGGTAGCCCTGGGCCATGAACAGGTCGTGCGGGTCGTCGGCGACGATCTGGGCGATCCCGTTCGCGTCGCGGAAGATCGACGCCTCGTGGTGGAGGCCGGCCAGGGCCAGCGAGCCGGACGTCTGGGGCAGCGCCCGCGCGGTGACCATCGTCAGCAGGCCGCCCACCGCGACGACGACGACGAGCAGGAGGACGACGACCAGTCGGAGCAGACCGCGGAGCAGCGGACCGAGCATGTGCTGGAGGCACCTCCTGTGGCCGACGGGGCGGACGCTCGAGCCGCGCGGTCCCGGGGCCGTCGCCTAGTGTGGCAGCCGAGCGACCGGACGGCACGGCCGGCCGGCGTCAGCGAGGGAGCAGGATGCCCCGGTCGGTCGCGGCGGCGGCGAGGATCGCGCTGCCGAAGACGACGTCGGCCAGCCCGACCCCGAGATGGTTCACGACCACCCGTCCGTCCGGGCGGGCCGTCCGGCCGATGAGCGCCTCGCCGATCGAGGCATTCGGGTCCGGGTAGCCGGCGAATGCCCCTGCGTCCCGGTTTGCGAAGAACTGGCCGGGGTCGTCGACGAGGAACAACGCCGCGTCCGCCGCGACCTCGGCCGCACAGATCGTGTCGTAGTCGACCGAGACGACGAGCGCGCCGGAGGCCAGCCAGTCGAGGGTCATGACCTGGCGGCGGTCCGGCGTCGTGAACGTGGCGAGCGTGACCACGATGTCGGCGCCGTCGATCGCCTCGCGGGCGCTCTCGGCGATCGCGGCCCGCCCGATCCCATCCGTCTGGCCGGCCAGTTCGACGAGTGCCTCGGCCGGTTCGCGTCGATGGTCGTACACGGCCAGCTCGACGCCCGGCACGACGTGGCCGAGGACCGGCAGGTGGGCGCGGGCCTGCGTACCGGCGCCGATGATCGCCGCGCGCAACGGCCGGTCGGCCCAGGGCGCGTACCTGCGGATGGCGACGCCGCTCACCGCGGCGGTGCGCTGGGCGGTGATCGGCGCGCCGTCGAGGATCGCGATCGGCAGCGCGGTGAGCGGGTCGTTGAGGACGACGATCGCGCTGATGACCGGCAGGCCGCGATCGTTGTTGGACGGGGCGGCGGTGACGCACTTCATGCCCATCTCGTCGGCCGAGCCGTCCTTGAGCGACCCACGGAGATAGGCCGGCATCGCGTGACCGAACGTGCCCGGCGCACGGGCGCGGATCCCGATCTTGGGCGGCAGGTCCGCGTCTGCGACGAGCGCGCGCATCGTCCGCTCGGCGAGCGCCAGTCGCTCCGCGAGCGGCGGCATGCAGCCCACCACGTCGGCAGCGGAGAGGTAGCGGAGCGGCGGCGGG
>DASVIK010000283.1:0-6721 GCA_036382135.1 Candidatus Limnocylindrales bacterium
TGTCGAGCGCTCGCTCGAGGAGCTCCACGCCGTCGCCGATCTCGGGCGGCGGGTCGCCGCAGACGAGCTCTCCGTCGACGGTGCGGTCGCGCGCGGCCCCTACGGCCCGAAGGCGTCGAAGGAGCCGGTCGAGCGGGCGGCCGCCCAGGCGCGCGGCGAGCTGGACTGATTCCTTCGGGCACGGCTCCCGAGCGAAGGCGCCGCGGTGGCGCGGCGCACGAACTCCCGAGCGAAGACGCCGCGGTGGCGCGGGCACACGGACTCCCGAGCGAAGGCGCCGCGGTGGCGCGGCGCACGGTGTGCCCGGATCGTGAGCCGAACCTGTTACCCGATCCGGACGATCCAGCGGCCGCGCGCGGCCGCGGCGAGGATGCCGTCGAGGGCCGGCTCGAGCGTCTCGAGCGTCACCTCCGTGGCCGAGCCGGCTAGATCGCGCGGCCGGAGGTCGGTCGCGAGGCGGTCCCAGAGGCGCCGACGCGCGTCGATCGGCATCGTCACCGAATCCATCCCGAGGAGGGCAACCCCCCGGAGGATGAACGGGAAGACCGTGGTCGCGAGGGCCGGACCGCCGGCGTTGCCGGACGCGGCGACCGTCGCGCCGTGACGCAGCGTCCGAAGGACGTACGGCAGCGTCGCGGCCCCCACCGCGTCGACCGCCCCGGCCCAGCGCTCCGCCTCGAGGGGACGGCTGCTCTCCGCGGTGCACTCGGCCCGGGGCACGATGCCCACGGCGCCGAGGCCGCGCAGATAGGCCTCCTCGTGCTCCTTGCCGGTGGCCGCCCAGACCTCGTAGCCGCGCTCGGCGAGGATGGCCACCGCCGTGCTGCCGACGCCGCCCGTCGCCCCGGTCACGAGGACGGGGCCGGCGTCTGGCGTCAACCCGCGGTCCTCGAGCGCGACGACGCTCATCGCCGCGGTGAAGCCGGCCGTCCCGATGGCCATCGCCTCACGCGTCGTCAACCCGGGTGGCAGCGGCACGACCCAGCCGGCCGGGACCCGCTGGAACGCGCTGTAGCCGCCGTGGCGGCTCACGCCCAGGTCGTACCCGTGGGCGACGACCAGGTCGCCCGGTCGGAACACCTCGGCATCGCTCGCCACCACCTCGCCGGCAAGGTCGATGCCGGGGACGATCGGGTCGATGCGGGCGACCTTGCCGCCCGCGATCGTCGCCAGGGCGTCCTTGTAGTTGACGCTCGACCATTCGACCCGGACGGTCACCTCTCCGGGCGGGAGATCGGCGGCCGCGAAGGACCGGACGCCACGTTCGACGGCATCGTCCCGACGGGCCGCGACGAAGGCGGGAAAGCTCGCGGGGATGGCGGTCTCGGCCACGTTCGGGGCTCCCGGATCGACGGTTGACGGGTCGGCCGGCATCCCTCACCATGCGCGGCACCGTGAACGTTACCTGCTCCTGTCCGATGTGTATGCCCTGGCGGCCCCGCCGTGCGGAGGATGGGGTCTGAGGTCACGCGCAACCTGACGCAGGGGTAGCAGCGGGGCCACAGACCAGGTCCCGGGGCCGCGGATCCACCAGGTGGACCGCGGTTTTTGTTTTCCTCCGAAGCACACGACGGGTAGCCGCCACAGCCGCATCGACCCGACACCCGGGACCGAACCGAAGATCCGCCATCGTCCCCATGGAGGAAGTCACATGTCCCAGGCCGTCGCCCCGCCGCTCGAAGTCGACCGCGCCCTCGCGGAGAACGCGCGGTATGCCGACCAGTTCGACCGCTCGAGCCTGCCGCTGCCGCCCGGCCGGCGCCTCGCCGTCCTCGCCTGCATGGACGCACGCATCACCGTCGAGGACGTCCTCGGGCTGCGCACCGGTGATGCGCACATCATCCGCAACGCCGGCGGGCTCGCCACCGACGATGCGATCCGCTCGCTCGTGATCAGCCAGCACCTGCTCGGCACGGAGGAGATCATCGTCATCGAGCACACCGGCTGCGGCATGCTCACGTTCGAGGACGAGCCGGTCCGCCGGAAGATCGCCGCCGTTCAGGGCGTATCGGTCGACCTGCCCCTCCTGCCGTTCCCCGATCTCGAGGCCAACCTGCGCGACCAGGTCCGCAAGATCAAGACCCACCCATGGGTCAAGGACGTTCCCGTCCATGGCCTCGTGTACGAGGTCGAGACAGGACGCCTGCGGCCTGTGGCCTGACCCGATCCCGACCAACCCCCCACCAATCGATCACCGGGAGGACCTTTCCATGACCGACCAGGACCAGCCGGCATTGCATCCGGAGACCCTCGCACTGCACGCCGGCCAGAAGCCGGACCCGGCGACGAACGCCCGTGCGGTGCCGATCTACGCGACGACCAGCTACGTGTTCAACGACGCGGCCCATGCCGCGCGGCTGTTCGGCCTCCAGGAATTCGGCAACATCTACACCCGGATCATGAACCCCACGACCGGCGTGTTCGAGGAGCGGGTCGCCGCGCTCGAGGGCGGCGTCGGGGCGCTCGGGCTGGCCAGCGGCCAGGCGGCCGAGACGCTCGCGATCCTCAACCTCGCCGGCACCGGCGACAACATCGTCAGCAGCTCGAGCCTGTACGGCGGCACGTACAACCTCTTCCACTACACGCTGCCCAAGCTCGGCATCACGACCCGCTTCGTCGACGGGACCAAGCCCGAGTCGTTCGCGCCGGCCATCGACGGGCGGACGAAGGCAGTCTTCATCGAGACGATCGGCAATCCCCGCCTCGACGTCCACGACATCAAGGCGATCGCGGACGTCGCCCACGCTCATGGCGTGCCGCTCCTCGTCGACAACACGTTCGCGCCCCTCCTGACGCGGCCGATCGAGCACGGGGCGGACATCGTCATCCACTCGGCGACGAAGTGGATCGGTGGCCACGGGACATCCATCGGTGGCGTCGTCGTCGACGGCGGCAAGTTCGACTGGGCGGCCAGCCCGCGCTTCCGGGCAGACTTCGTCGACCCGGATCCGAGCTACCACGGGGTGAGCTACACCGACGCCTTCGGGCCGGCGGCGTTCATCATCAAGCTCCGGGTCCAGGGCCTCCGGGACATCGGCCCCGCCCTCAGCCCGTTCAACTCGTTCCTCTTCCTGCAGGGGCTCGAGACCCTCCCGTTGCGGATCGCCCGCCACAGCGAGAACGCGCTTGCGGTCGCGCGCTGGCTCGAGCGGAACGACGAGGTGACCTGGGTGAGCTACCCGGGCCTGGAGAGCCATCCGGCCCACCGGCAGGCGGTCCGCTATCTCAAGGGCGGCTTCGGTGGGATCGTGACCTTCGGGATCAAGGGCGGCGTCGACGCCGGCCGAACCCTCATCGACAACGTCAAGATCTTCAGCCTCCTGGCCAACGTCGGCGACGCCAAGTCGCTGATCATCCACCCCGCCTCCACGACGCACTCGCAGCTCGATGAGGCGGAGCAGGTCGCGACGGGGACCACGCCGGACCTCATCCGGTTGTCGGTCGGACTCGAGCATGTCGACGACCTCATCGCCGACCTCGACCAGGCGATCAAGACGGCGACCGAGACCAGCCGCTCCGGCGACCTCGTCGGCGCCGCAGGCTGATGGCCGATCGATCCGCCGTGGAGGGGGTGCCGGTCATCGACCCGGCACCCCCGCCCGGCCCGCCGCGTGCCGGCCCATCGGGGGCCGGTCTGCCACTCGGCGACGGGCGACAGGAATCCGCGGGCCTGGGACCGTTCCGGCTCGAGTCCGGGACGGTCCTGCCCGAGCTGACCGTCGCGTACCGCCACGACGGTCCCGGGCCGGCGGACGCGCCCCAGGTGGTCGTCGTGCACGCCCTCACGGGCTCGGCCGACGCCGCCGGGGACTGGTGGGCGCCGCTCATCGGTCCGGGGCGGGCCCTCGACACCGACCGGGTCGGCGTGCTGTGCGCCAACCTGCTCGGCGGGCGCTACGGGACGACCGGACCGACGTCGCGCGATCCGGCCACCGGCCGCCCGTACGGCACGACGTTCCCGAAGGTGACGCCGCGCGACCAGGCCGCGGCGAACTGGCGCCTCCTGGACGCCCTCGGAGTCCCGGAGCTCGCCCTCGTCACCGGCGGCTCCCTGGGCGGGATGGTCGCGCTGGAGATCGCGCTCGAGCGGCCCGCCGCGGTCCGTCACGTCCTGCCGATCGCGGCGCCCGTCGCGACCGGTCCACTGGCCATCGCCTGGAATCACATCCAGCTCGCGCTCGTGGCCGAGCTCGGCGACAAGGGTCTCGCCCTCGCCCGACAGCTCGCCATGACGACCTACCGCTGCGAGGCGGACTTCGACGAGCGCTTCGGCCGGAGCGTCGAGGCTGACGGGACGCCGGCCATCGTGAGCTACCTCGAGCACCAGGGTGCCAAGCTCGTCGACCGGTTCGACACCGACACGTATCGGGTCCTCGTCCAGGCGATGGACGAGCACGACATCGGCCGCGGGCGAGGGGGCGTGGAGGCGGCCTTCGAGCGCCTGGCCCGGGCCGGGACGCGCGTCACCGGGCTCGGCATCGCCGGCGATCTCCTGTACGGCCCGACCCAGGTGCATGCCCTCGTCGACGCGGCGCTGGCGGCAGGCGTCGCGGACGCGGCCTACCGCGAGCTCGACTCGACGAAGGGCCACGATGCCTTCCTGGTCGAGTGGGAGCAGCTGGCGGCGGTCCTCGTCGAGCTCCTCGAGGACGCTGCGGTCGCAGCCTGACGGTCGGTCAGGGCGCGCGGAGGTAGGCGGTACGTGGCCCGAGGTGACCGGCCGCGTCGTACGCGCGGACGAAGTACCGGGCGCCCTTCACCCGCTTGACGTGGACGGACAGGTGCGCGGTCGACGTGATCGGCTTCGCCGTGCCGACCCGGTAGATCCGGTAGCCGACGACGCCGACATCGTCGAGCGCGGCCTTCCAGGAGAGCGTCGTGTGAGTGGTGTGCCAGGTCGCGGCCCTCAGCGCGCTCGGGGCGCCCGGCGCCTTCGTGTCGGGCTTGGTCAGGACCGCGATGGACGCCGCCGGGCTCGGGTTGGCGGCCAGGTCGAGGGTGACCACCGCGTAGCTGTAGGTCGTCTTCGGCGTCCGGTGGGTGTCGGTCCAGTTCGTCCCGCTGACCGTGGCGACCACGACGCCGTTCCGTGAGACCCGGTATCCGGCCACGGCCTGGTCGTCGGTGCCGGCCGTCCAGGTGAGCGCGACGGTCGTCGTCGCGGAGCTCGCCGCGAGGCCGGTGGGCGGCGTTGGCGGGGTCGTGTCGTTGGGCGCGGTCGTGACGTCGACGGACGCGGCCGGCCCGTCGTTGCCGGACCCGTCGAAGGCCACGGCCGTGTAGTGATACGCGGTATCAGCGGTAAGGCCGGTGTCATGGAAGCTCCGCGCAGCGGCACCGAGGGTCGCCAGATCCACGCCGTCGCGTTGGAGGCGATAGCCGGCCACGGCCACGTTGTCCGTCGCGGCGGCCCAGGCGAGGTCCGTCGCGTGGGGCCCATACGGCAGGCCCGCGAGCCCGCCGGGCGCCGATGGTGGCACGGACTCCGTCACCCGGACCGTCGCGCCGGAAGGGTCGACCGAGAGCGTCGCGATGGAGATCCCGGAGACCGGATCGGTGAGCGTCTGGCCGACCGCGAGGGCGGCATCGCTGTACGTGCCGGTGTCCGGGGTCGTGTCGATGAGCTTGGTGTTCGTCGGCGACCAGATCGGCGTGCCCGCGTCGGCCGACAGGCGGATCATCACGCCGGTCACGGCCGGGGAGCCGGCCGCGAACGTGTCGAAGTACGGCCCGAACGTCGCCCGGACGTCGAGGAAGAACGAGCTGCCGCTCTCGCGGACGACGCGCAGGACCTTGAGCGAGCCGGCCGGCGACCCGAGGAGTGGCGTCAGCCTGTACGTGCCGCCGGGCAACACGGTGACGACCTCGCCGGCCTGGAGCCAGCCCAGTTCGCCGAGCTGCTCACCGTCGTTGTGATACGTGTTGCCCGAGCCCATGACCGAGAACGGGTCGCCGTACTCGTTGTACGTGCAGGTGGCCGAGAGGGCGACGACGGTGGCGCCCTGGGTGCACTGGAGCGTGCTCGCGTGGTTCGTCCCGAAGTTGTGGGACAGCTCGTGGGCGAGCACCCGCAGGTTGAAGTAGCCGTTGTTCCAGGTCGTCGGACCGGGCATGTAGCCCATGCCGGCCCAGCCGCAGGACGACGCGAAGGGCCAGGCGAAGACGACGTGGTCGAAGGCGCCGAAGTTCACCCCGGCCGCCTGGGCCGCCGCCTGGGCCTGGCTCTGCCATGTCCCGTAGGCGCAGCCCGCGTCCGTGGCGGCGATCGTGTACCAGCCGTAGACGTGGCCGGTGATGGAGACCGCGCCGCGCGACTCTTCGGCGAAGAACTTCGCGACACTGTTCGCGTTGCTGAACATGATCCCGTTCGCCGCGGCCGGGCTGACCGGCTGCGTGGCGTCGTTGGAGAAGTTCAGGAGGATGACGGCGACGCTGACGGGGGTCGCCGTGGCGGCCAGGACGTCGGGGCGGAGCTGGGGATCCGTGGCTGCTGCGCCCGCGGTGGTGGTCGCGGCGGCGGTCGCGGCGGTCGCCGGGTCGTCGGGCACGTCGACGCCGTTGGTGTCGTGATGGAAGGTCGGCCCGGACGTCCGGAACAGCGGGACGGCCTTCTTCACGACCCGGAGGCCATGCCCGGGCGCGTCGGTGGCGACGTGCAGGCGCCCGCCGGAGATCCGCCCGGTCACCGCGACGACAGCCCCGCCATCGTCCATCGGTCCGG
>DASVIK010000284.1:0-2935 GCA_036382135.1 Candidatus Limnocylindrales bacterium
GGGCGCGCTGGTGTCTCGGCCGGCCGGGCCTCGGCGAGCGCGCTACCGCCGAGCGCGCTGCCTCCGAGCGCGCTACCGCCGGGCACGATCGCGTCGAGCGCCGTGCGCATCGCCCTGATGTGGGCGGGCGTTGTGCCGCAGCAGCCGCCAATGATGGCCGCCCCCGCGGCGACGAACAGGGGCGTCATCGCGGCGAGGTAGTCGGGGTCGGCGGCGTAGACGAACTGGCCCTCGATCCGCTGGGGCAGGCCGGCGTTGGGCAGGATCGCGCGGCGCACGCCGCCCATCGCCGAGAGAGCATCCAGGCAGCCCTGCGGGCCGGCGCCGCAGTTGACGCCGACGACATCGACATCGAGGACCTCGATCAGCCGGGCCACTTCGGCCGCCGGCGTGCCATCCGGCAATTCGAGCTCCTCGCCGAAGGTCATCAGCGCCACGATTGGCAGGTCGGCTGCGCGGTGCGCCTCGTCGATCGCGAGGCGGAGATGGTCGAGGACCGTGAACGTCTCGAACATGAACAGGTCGGCGCCGCCTTCGAGCAGCCCGTCGATCGCCTCCCGGAAGGCCGCCCGGACGGCGGCCTCGTCGAGGTGCAGGATCTCGCGGGTCGGCGCACCCAGCGGCCCGATCGACCCGGCGACGAGGACGTCGCGGCCGACGACGTCGCGGGCCTCGCGGGCGAGCTGCGCGCCGCGCCGGGCCAGCCGGCCGGCCTGGTCCGACAGGCCGTACGGGGCGAGTCGATGGCGGTTGGCCCCGAACGTGGCCGTCTCGATCAGGTCCGCCCCGGCGGCCAGGTACTCGCGGTGGATCGCGCCGATCAGGTCGGGGCGGGTCTGGACCAGCTCGTCGAGGGCGGCTCGCTGGGGCACGCCGCGCGAGAAGAGGAGCGTGCCCATCGCCCCGTCGGCCAGCAGCGGGCGGGCGGCGAGGCGCTCACGGAACCGGGTTCGGGCATCCATCTCGGGATCAGTCCTCGGCCAGGTTGGGCGACAGCCAGCGGGCGGCGACGTCGAGGGCCATGCCCTTGCGCTGGGCGTAATCCTCGAGCTGGTCGTGGCCGATCCGCCCGAGGCCGAAGTAGGCCGCCTGGGGATGCCAGAAGTAGTAGCCGCAGACCGACGCGCCGGGCAGCATCGCGAACGATTCGGTCAGCTCGATGCCCGCCCGCCCGGTCGCCTCGAGCCAGGCGAAGAGCGGCCCCTTCTCGGTGTGGTCCGGGCAGGCCGGGTAGCCCGGCGCCGGCCGGATGCCCTGGTAGCCCTGGCTGATCAGCTCGGCGTTGGACAGCGCCTCGCCGGCGGCATAGCCCCACAGCTCTCGCCGGACGAGCTCGTGGAGCCGTTCGGCGAACGCCTCCGCCAACCGATCGGCGAGCGCGCTGGCGAGGATCGCGGTGTAGTCATCGTGGCCGGCTTTGGCCTCGGCGACCAGCGCGTCCAGGCCGTGACCGGCCGTCACGGCGAACCCGCCGACGTAGTCCGCGATCCCCGTCTCGCGCGGCGCGCTGAAGTCGGCCAGGGCCAGGTTCGGGCGGCCCGGTGGCTTGACCATCTGCTGGCGCAGCGTGTGGATCGTGCCGAGCAGGCCGGTCCGCGACTCGTCCGTGTACAGCTCGATGTCGTCGCCGATCGTGTTCGCCGGCCAGAACCCGACGACCGCGTTGGGATGCAGGCTGCGCTCGCGCACGATCCGTTCCAGCAATGCCTGGGCATCGTCGTAGAGCGAGCGTGCCGCAGATCCGACCAGCGGGTCGTCGAGGATCTCGGGGAAGTGCCGGTTGAGCTCCCAGGTCGCGAAGAACGGGGTCCAGTCGATCCGCCCGACCAGGTCGTCGAGGGGGTGATCCGCGATCGTCCGGACGCCCAGGAAGCTGGGCCGCGGCGGCTTGACCCCGGTCCAGTCGATGGCCAGTCGATGCCGGCGCGCCTCGCCGATCGGATGGCGGGCAATCTTCTCCTCGCGGGCGCCGCGTTCGCGCCGGATCGTCTCGTATGACTCGCGCACCTCGGCGGCGTAGGCCGCCCGCCGAGCCGGATCCACGAGTGCGGCTGCGACCCCCACCGCCCGGGACGCGTCGGCGACGTGGACCACCGGACCGTGATACTGCGGCTCGATCTTCACCGCGGTATGCGTCCGGGAGGTGGTCGCGCCGCCGATCAGCAGGGGCAGCTCGAAGCCCTCGCGCTCCATCTCGCCGGCGACGTGGCGCATCTCCTCGAGCGATGGGGTGATCAGGCCGGACAACCCGATCATGTCCGCCCCGGTCTCGCGCGCGGTCTCCAGGATGCGCTGGACCGGGACCATCACCCCCAGGTCGATCACCTCGTAGTTGTTGCAGGCGAGGACGACCCCCACGATGTTCTTGCCGATGTCGTGGACGTCGCCCTTGACCGTGGCCATCACGATCCGGCCGTTGGTTCGCCGGGCACCCGGTTCGCGCTGCGCCTCGATGAACGGGACGAGGTGGGCGACCGCCTTCTTCATCACCCGGGCGCTCTTGACCACCTGGGGCAGGAACATCTTGCCGGCCCCGAAGAGGTCGCCCACGACGTTCATGCCGTCCATCAGGGGACCCTCGATCACCTCGATCGGGCGGGTCGCGGCCTGGCGGGCCTGCTCGGTGTCCTCGACGATGAAGGCATCGATCCCTTCGACCAGGGCGTGGGTCAGGCGCTCGTTGATCGGCAGGGCGCGCCAGGCCAGGGCGTCGCCACCCGGTCCCACAGCGTTCGCGCGCTCCCCGGCATAGCGGTCGGCGACGGCCAGGAGTCGTTCCGTGGCATCGGGCCGCCGGTCGAGGACGACGTCCTCGGCGAGCTCGCGCAGGGCCGGCTCGATGTCGTCGTAGATCGCCAGCGCGCCGGCATTGACGATGCCCATGTCCATCCCCGCGGCGATCGCGTGGTACAGGAAGACCGAGTGGATCGCCTCG
>DASVIK010000285.1:0-4511 GCA_036382135.1 Candidatus Limnocylindrales bacterium
GGGATCCAGCAGTTCCTCGTGTTCTTCCTGATGATGCCGGCCTACATCCCGCTGTCGATCGCCTCGTACTCGATCGTCGGGGAGAAGACCTCGCGCAGCCTCGAGGCCGTGCTGGCGGCGCCCATCCGGACCCTCGAGCTCCTGACCGGCAAGGCGATCTCGGCCCTGCTGCCGGGCCTCCTCGCCGGCTGGCTCACGTACATCGCGTTCGTCATCCTCACGGGGCTCCTCTACGGCCCGCATCTGCTGGGCGTGGTGACCGACGCGTCGTGGCTGGCCGGCGCGTTCCTGCTCGGGCCGGCGGTCGGGCTCGCGTCGGTGGTGGCCGGGGTCATCGTCAGCGCGCGGGTCAACGACCCGCGGACCGCGCAGCAGATCGGCGGCATCGTGATCGTCCCGCTCGTGGGCATCGCGGTCGTCCAGGCGAGCGGCATGGTGCTCTTCGGCGCGCTCGGCTACGCGATCACGGCCGCGATCGTCCTGGCCATCAGCGCCGTGGGCCTGCGCATCGGCGTCCACCTCTTCGGCCGGGAGACGATCCTCACCCGCTGGCGCTAGGTCAGCCCGGCCGCTCGTAGACGGCGACCTGCCAGAACAGGTTCGAGCGCCGGAACCGCGCGACGAGGCCTTGCGCCGCCACGAGCGCGTCGACCTCCGCGGTCGGATGGACGTAGGCCCGGAACGACGAGCGCGAAAGCCGCTGCGAGAGGTTGAAGAAGCCGATCCCGATGCGCCCGAGCAGCGTGTCCCGCGGGTAGACCAGGCCGTAGCGGTATCGGGCGCGCGAGACCGACCGGCCCACGAGGGCCACCATGTCCGGATAGCAGCAGATGACCCGATCGAGCGCGACGATGTCGGCCGTCTCGATCTCGTCGGCCACAGCCACGAAATCGCCGGCCACGTAGCGGACCCGATCGGCGCGTCCCTGTCGGACCGCCTCCTCCTTGGCGGCCGCGATATATGGGCCGGAGAAGTCGACATCCACGGCGCGCTCGGCACCATCGCGCAGGAGCTCGAGATGGACGGCGCCGACGCCGGCACCGATGTCGAGGACCGTCCGACCGTCGACCCCGCCCTCGGCCAGGGCGTCGATGAGCTGGCGGGTCATCGCGACCGGGCCCTTCTGCCGGTAGTCGCGCAACTTGTCGGCCGCATGGCGTGCGTCGAACTGGCGGTCGTAGCTCGGGTCACCGCCCGGCGTGCAGCAGTCCATCAGCGAGCCGACGCCAGGTCCCCGGCGACCTCATGCGGGAGCCAGAACCAGCGCAGCGCCTCGAAGTCCGGGCCGACCGCGAGCGTCGAGGACCCGTCCACCGCGGCCGCGATGGGCGGCGGAGGTGACGCCACCAGCGCCCGCGCCTCCGCGAGATAGTCGATCAGTCGAGACTCCGGCTCACGATGGCGGTGGGCGGTGAACGCGGGGCGACCCGCGTCGTAGGTCAGGTCGGCCAGGGACAGCGGCGGCTCGACGGGGGGACCGGCGTGGCGCCATAGCCCCGTGGCCGCGTCGAACGCGTACTGCGGCAGGAGGCGCCAGCCGTCGGAGGCGACGAGCTCGACCGCGGCGAGGATGTATTCGAACACGGCCTCGCTGATGAAGTAGTTGAAGTTGACCCGTACCCAACCCGGCTTGATGCCCTCGCAGCCGCGCGAGATCTCGCGTTCGAATTCGTGCGAGGTCGCGATGTCGATGCCGAGGAGGCGATGACCGTACGGCCCCGCGCACGAGCAGCCGCCCCGGGACTGGATCCCGAACAGGTCGCTCAGGACCGCCACGACGAAGTTGTGGTGGAGGTACCGCCCGTCGTGCCGGACGACGAACGAGACGATGGACAGGCGCTCGGCCGACCGGTTGCCCAGGATCTCGATGTCCGGGCGCGCGCTCCAGCGCTCGATCGCGCGGTGGATGAACGACGACTCGCGGGCGCGGATCGCCTCCTCCCCCACCGCCGACTTGAGGGCGAAGACGAGGCCCGCCCGGATCGACTCGACGATGGCCGGCGTACCGCCCTCCTCGCGATGCTCGATGTCGTCGAGGTAGACGTGCTCGGCCGGGTTGACGTACGCGACCGTGCCGCCACCCGGGACGGTCGGGACGCGATTGCGGAACAGCTCCCGGCGCGCGACGAGGACGCCCGGCGTGCCCGGCCCGCCGATGAACTTGTGGGGCGAGATGAAGATGGCGTCCTTGTACGCGAGCGGGTCGTCGGGCGAATCCATCTCCATGGCCACGTACGGCGCGGCGGCCGCCATGTCCCAGAACGAGAGCGCGCCGTGCTCGTGAAGCAGCCGGGCGACGCCGTACGTGTCGCTCACGATCCCGGTGACGTTGCTGGCGGCGCTGAAGCTGCCGATGAGCAGCGGCCGGTCCGCGTACCGTGCCAGCTCGGCGGCCAGGTGCGCCCGGTCGATGTGCCCGTCGGCGTCCTCGTGGATGACGACGACGTCCGCGATGGACTCGCGCCACGGCAGCTCGTTGCTGTGGTGCTCGAACGGGCCGACGAAGACGACCGGCCGCTCGTCGGCCGGGATCTGTGCGCTGAGCCCGTAGCGGTCGTCGAGTTCGGCCGGGATGCGCAGGCCGAGCACGGCCACGAGCTTGTTGACCGCGGAGGTCGATCCGGAGCCCGTGAAGATCACGGCGTGGTCGTCGCCGGCGCCCACCGCGGCCCGGATGATCTCGCGGGCCTCCTCCCGGAAGCGCGTCGTCTGGAGCCCCGTGCCCGACGATTCCGTGTGCGTGTTGGCGTAGAGCGGCAGGACCGCCTCGCGGATGTAGTCCTCGATGAAGCTCAGCGACCGGCCGGACGCCGTGTAGTCCGCGTACGTTACGCGCCGGACACCGAACGGACCGGCGACGGCCTCGTCCTCCCCGATGACCGAGGCGCGGATCGTCTCGATCAGGGCATCGGGGTCGGTGACGACGGACGGCAGGGCGCCGGGGCCGCGGATGGCGTGCACCGGGGCATCGTAGCCGACGCTTCGCCGCGCACCCTCAGCGCGCGATGGGCCGAAGGACCCAGCGGCCAGGGCAGACGGACTCTACCGAGCGCCCGTTCCCTTCCTCACGATGGGCCGGCGGCCCGGATCCATCGGAGGTGTGTGATGGCTGGTCATGTCGGTCTGGCGCCCGCGGGGCACCAGGAACGGACGATGGGTGAGCGGCTCGCCGGCTGGCGGTACTTGCCGGTCGCGCTCGCCGTGGGAAGCATCTGGCTGGCGGTCCTCGTCGCCAGTGTCTTCGCACCGGTGATGATCACCGGGTCGAACCACGAGCGGCTCGCGATCGCGGCCCTGGGTGATTGGTTGTGGGGCGGCCTGGCGACCGGGCTCCTGCTGCTGGCTGCGGCGTTCGTGCGACCTGAGCGGACCGGCATCTGGCCGGTGGTGGCCCTGACCTCGGCCGTGATCTGGGCGGCCGTGGCGATCGCCAGCGTGTTCGCGCCCGACTTCGTGACCGGTACGGACCCCACGACGATCCCGCTCGCCGCGATGCTCGCGCCGATCGCCGGCTCGATCGTGACCGCGTTCCTGGCGGTCTTCGCCGCGGGCATGGGGGCACGGCCGGCGGACTGACACGCCCGCGACGGCACACGGAGTGCCGCCCCAGGGGCGCTGCCCGCCGGAATCCCGGCGCGGTCGGCCGCGCGAGGTCGTATCGTGAGGGGGAGCGCGACCACCGACACGCGACGCGCCGGCAGACCGAAGGGAGATCCCAGCATGGGCGACAAGACCCCCAAGCGGCCTCCGAAGCCGAAGAAGGACAAGAAGGCGAAGACCGCCACCGTCTGAGGGGTGCGTCGGCGTCCACCCGACGCCGACGCTACCGACCTCGCGCCGCCACGGACGAACGAAGAGTGGAGCGGGAGACGGGTCTCGAACCCGCGACATTCAGCTTGGAAGGCTGACGCTCTACCGACTGAGCTACTCCCGCCCGCGATGCGTCCGCCACGCTACCACGAGCCGACGCCCCGGGTGGGCGACCTCGCGGCGCGCTCGCGCGATATGCGTACACTCAAGGGCATGTTCCTCTTCCGCCGCGGATCGTCCATGCCCAAACCCACCGAGGCCCTGCCGGGCCGGGCCGAGCCGCTCGACGTCCCGGAGACGCATTTCGTCAACGGCGCGCGGATCGTGCCGCCGTTCCCCGAGGGGACGCGGACCGCCATCTTCGGCCTCGGCTGCTTCTGGGGCGCCGAGAAGGACTTCTGGCAGACCCCCGGTGTCGTGTCGACCGCGGTCGGGTACGCCGGCGGCTTCACGCCGAACGCGACCTACGAGGAGGTCTGCTCCGGGCGGACCGGCCACGCCGAGGTGGTCTTGGTCGTCTACGATCCGGCGCGCGTCTCGTACGACGAGCTCCTGCGGGTCTTCTGGGAGGCCCACGACCCGACCCAGGGCATGCGCCAGGGCAACGACGCCGGGACCCAGTACCGCTCCCTCATTCTGGTCGCCGACGACGAACAGCGGGTCGCGGCCGAGGCCAGTCGGACCCGCTATCAGGCGAGCCT
>DASVIK010000286.1:0-6256 GCA_036382135.1 Candidatus Limnocylindrales bacterium
GCCCCCGCCGCCGCCTCCGAGCCCCTCGACGACGGCTCCGTGGATGGCCCCGTCGGTCGACTACCCGGATCCGGAACCGCCGCCGATGCCGACGATCGAGGCGGTCGCTGCGCCCCGGCCGACCGGTCCCGTCGACTCCCCATGGGAGCGGTTGGAGGCCCAGCGGACGGAGATCGAGACGGTCAAGCCGCCCGACGAGCTCGTCCGTCCGGCCGGACCGCCCGGGATCATCTGCCCGGCGTGCCGGACCGAGAACGAAGCCACTCGCCGCTTCTGCCAGTCGTGCGGCACGGCCCTGGTCGTGACGGCCCCGGTCCAGGCGGTGACGGCGCGGCCGGCTCGCCGATCCAGGCGCTGGGTCCTCATCCTCGTCCCGCTCATCATCGTCGCCGCCGTGATCGGATTCGGCGGCGCCGCGTTGCTCAAGGGCGGGCTGCCCGTGGCGAGCGCGACCCCGAGCCCGAGCGGATCCCACGCCGCGACCGGCAGCGCGACCCCGTCGCACTCGGCCAGCCCGACGGCGTCGTCAGGCGTGGCCTCCGCCCATCTCCTCACGCTCGCTGGGATCAGAGGATCGGCCAGGAAGGACGCCCCCCATACCCCCGGCAAGTCCGTCGACTACGAGCAGGGCCCGACCACGTCCTGGCTGGCCGACGCCAAGGGCGGCAGGGACATCTGGATCGAGGTCACGTTCGTCGACGGGAGCGTGGACCTGAGCGCGATCACCATCTTCCCGGGTGACCAGAGCAGCACGGCGGCCTACAAGGCGGCCGAGCGGCCGCACCATATCCAGTTCTCGGCGGACGGCGGGAAGCCCCTGACCGTCAATCTCTCCGACCATTTCGGATCGCACGACGTGTCGATCGTCCTGCACGTGGTCAAGACGCTGCGGATCACGATCATCGACAACTACCCGGGGAGCGCGTCGACGTTCTCCGGGATCAGCGAGATCCGCTTCATCGGCACCGTCGCCCCCTAGGAGGAGCGCACCGACCCCATGGCCGACCTCGCCGTCTCCATCATCGCCGACGCCCTTCGGGTCGCCCCCGGCAGCGGTGTGTCGTTCGTCGTCGAGGTGCGCAACCTCGGCTCGGTCGTCGACCGCTACAGCTGCGAGATCGTGGGCCTGGACGCCTCGTGGTGGACCGTGACCCCGGCCGCCATGGAGCTGTTCCCGGAACGCGACGCCGCGCCGGACGGCCGGAGCCGCCCCGACGCGCCGCCCACCGTCGGCAAGTTCAACGTCATGATCCGTCCGCCGCGCAGCCCGGAGGCCCGGGCCGGCGACTGGCCCATCGGGGCCAAGGTCCAGAGCGAGCACGACCCGTCCGGACGGGCGGTCGAGGAGACCGTCGTCACGATGCTGCCGTTCGGTCAGCTCGAGGCGGACCTCGTCCCGTCGCTCGTCAACGGCCGGCTGAGCGCATCGACGATCGTCAGCGTGCGGAACGCGGGCAACCGGCCCGAATCGTTCGAGGCGGCCGGGAGCGACAAGGCCAAGTTCCTCAAGTACGAGTTCGAGCCGCCGTCGGTCGCGCTGGGGGCCGGCCAGGACCAGCCGATCCGGCTCAAGGTCCGTCCGCAGAAGGCGATCCTCCTCGGCCAGCCGGTGAGCCGCACGTTCGCGATCGACGTCCACGGCGACGGCCCGGATACCGCACCGGCCTCGCTCCCCGGCACGCTGAGCCAGCGCTCGATCATCCCGCCCTCGACGCCCAAGTGGATCGGCATCCTGCTCGCGTTCGCGATGGCCGCCCTCGCCCTGTGGGGCCTGTTCTTCAAGCCCCAGATCGACCAGGCAATCAAGGACGCGGTCGCGCCGGTGGCCTCGGACCTGGCCGCGGTCAAGAGCAACCTGCCCCCGCCGTCGAGCGGGGCGTCGGAGCCGTCGCCGCCGCCAGCCACCGCGACTCCGATCGCCCCGGGTTCCGTGGCTCCGGCGACCATCCCCGTGATCACACCCGCGCCGGGGACGTCGTTCTCGCCACAGGCCTTCTCGACCTCGATCGGCACGCCGAACGGAAACGACTCGCGGACCTTCAACATCCCGAACGGCTTCGTATTCTCGCTGACCGATGTCTTCCTCAACAACACCTACGGGGACGGCGGCGTCATCACCTTCAGCAAGGGCACGCAGACCCTGTTCCAGTGGAACGCGGCCGATTTCCGGACGCTCGACGATCACTTCGTCACCGGGATCCGCGTCCTGGCGGCGGAGGACATGAAGATCAGCTGGCGATGCCAGCCGAGCCCATTGGCGTCCGCCGGCCAGGCGACCTGCAACCTCAGTGTTCTCCTCTCGGGAACGCTGGCGAAGGGGAAGTAGGCATGACGACGCGATGACCGACCGGCAGTCACGACGGGACCGGCCCAGCCGGCGCGAAGTGCTCGCGGCGTCGCTGGTTTCGCTCGCCGTCGGTGCGATCGTGGCCTGGACCGCCGGGCCGGTCGCCGCCGCACCCGCTCCCGAGGCCACCCCGGCAGCCGATCCGTTCGGGGCGGCCGTCTCGAACGGGCCGGCATGGATCGTCTCGCCGCGCGCGGCCCGTCCGGGCGAGGTCGTGCACGTCCGCCTGAAGTTCACGCCGAAGCCGGATCCCCTGACCGGTCAGGTGACCACGCCGCAGGTGCTCTTCGCGTTCCTCAACGACCTCCGGCATCCGGTACAGGGCGCGATCTACGCGGCAGAAGGCACGTTCGGCGTGGACCTCATCGTGCCGCCCGGCACCGACTGGGGCGCCGACCCCATCGTGTGGGGCAATGCCCAGGTCTCGCTGGCCTTCGTCGCACCCAGCCGGCTGCAGCTGCTCACCGGCCGGAACCCGGTCATCCCGTTCGTCGCGTCACGGAGCGCCCAGCCGCCGCTCTGGACCCGCTGAGCGGCCGCTACACAGAAGACATCACGGGCGCATCGGGGCACGGCTGAGGGTCGCCGTCAGGGCGACCCTCAGGTTCGTCGGATGGCCGTCTCGCGGCGCCGCTCAGACGGGGCCCGTGACGTTGTTCAGGATCTTCGTGACCTGGCCGCCCAGGAGGACGATCGCCACCGCGATCACGAGCGCGATGATGGCCAGCGCGATCGCGTAGTCGACGAGGCCCTGACCGCGGCGCCAGGTTCGCTCGACCACCTCAGATCGAGTTCGAGACGTTGCTCAGGATCTTGGACACCTGGCCGCCCAGGAAGATGAGCGCGACGATGGCGACGATCGCGATGAGTGCGAGGATGAGGGCGTACTCGGCGAGCCCCTGGCCCGCTTCGGAGCGCGCCCGGCGAGTGGGGAGCCGGGTGACGATGGCCGTGACGATCGATGACATGGCAGGACTCCTGACGATCTGGGCGGGTCGGACGATCCGGACGGGCCGCCCACCCGACGGCGTCCGTCCGTGACGAGACGGTCTCGCGCGGCGCGGCCCGCGTCCATCGATGGGCCGCCCGGACGGTGGTTGCGGGGATTCCCCGAATCGGTCAGGCGCGCGCGGAGATCAGGCGCGCGGCCAGGTCAGGCGTACGAGGGCTCCGCCGAGCGCGCCCGGACCGATCTCGAGGTCCGCGTCGACCTCCGCCGCGGCCTCGCGCATCTCGGTGAGGCCGCGCGCCCCGTGGCGGACCGCTTCGCGGGCGGCGGCGGCATCGAACGGCGGCCCGGGGTTGGCGATCTCGAGGCGCAGGGACGCGGGTCCGGCGACGACGCTCACCCGGACCGTGCCCGTTCCGTGGCGGGCGGCGTTGGCGACCGCGAGCTCGGCGACCCGAAGGGCGGCGCGCTCGATCGCCGCGGGCGGCCGTGACGCCCGTCCGGTCGCGCCCATCGCGGCCGGCGGAGGTACCGTGCCATCGGCGACGTCGATCTCGACGGTCGCGATGCCCCGCTCCTCGACCCGCTCGGCGAGCGCCTCGAGCGCCGCGACGAGGCCGAGCTGCTCGACGATGAGGTTCCGGCGCTCCAGGGTGAGGGCCTGGAGCTCGGCCGCGACGCCGGCCAACCGGGCCCCCACGACCGCTGGGTCGTGCCCGGCCTCGAGCTCCGCGACGGCCGCCCGGAGCGCCGGCAGCACGTCGGCGTGGAGCTCGGATGCCAGCCGTGCTCGCTCACGTCGTTCGGTCGTGCGGCGCGACGAGGCACGTCCGAAGAGCTCGTCGCCGAACGCGACGGCGAGCCCCGACAGGTCGGCCGATCCGGTGGCGCGGTCGCGGCCGGCGATCGCCCGACGCAGCGGCCTGCGCAGGTCGACGAACGCGCCGACGGCCACGAGCGCCAGAGGCAGCACCGGCCACGCCGCGACCGGCAGGGTGAGTGCGTGCAGCAGCGGCGGGCCCGCCGGATCGTCGTGTCGCCCGGCCAGCCCGAGCGCGATCGACAGGCACGCGGCGAGGGCCTGCCAGGCGACAAGACCCCAGGCGCCCAGCCGCAGCGCCCCACGCGCCGGTTCGTCGCGGGTGGCGTACAGGGCGGCCACGCCGGCGGCGGTCGCGGCCGTGAGCGCCACGAGCGTGGCCGCGGGCAGCCACGTCTCGGCCGGGGCATCGCGCAACTGCACGGTCCCGGCGAGGGCGACCGGCTCGCGGACCGCGAGGATCGCCGCCAGGGCGGTCGCCGGCCAGGCGACGCCGGGTGCGCGCGTGGCCGCGAGGAGCGCCCCGAGCCACGCGGCGATCGCGAAGAGGAGGGGCAGGGCGGCGCTCGGCGTGTCGCTCGGGTCGGGCGGGCGGGCCAGCCGGGTCGCCAGTCCCGCGACGATGAGCGCGCCGGTGGCGGCGAGCGCGACCGATGCCCGCCGGTCGAGGCGCTCGATCACGGGCGATCGGGCGGCTCGAGTCCCGTGCCGCCGGACCCGACCCAACCCTCGCGCAGGGCGAGGACCGCGAGCTCGGTCCGGCTGGCCACGCCGTACCGGTCGAAGAGGCGGCGGAGGTGGCTCTCGATCGTCTTGACGCTCAGGCCGAGGCGCAGCCCGACCTCGTCGTTCGTCAGCCCGCCCACGATGAGATCGAGCACCCCGAGCTCGCGGCCCGATGGCGGGCGCGGCGCGCTGGCCGAGGCCTGCAGGTCCGCGGTCCGGTACCACGTACCGCCGGCGATGACCGTCCGCGCGGCGAGGAGGATCTCGTCCACGTCCGCGGTCTTGACCAGGTAGCCGCTCGCGCCGAGCTCGATGGCCGCCCGGACGAGCGACGGGGTCCGGGTCGCGCTCACGACGATGACCGCGGGCCGTCGACCAACCAACGAGAGCAGCTCGAGCCCGGACGGGCCGGGGCCGAGGTCGAGATCGAGGATCACCACGTCGAGGTCGGCCGATCGCAGCAACGCCGCGCCGTCGGCCGCGGTCCGGGCGACCGCGGCGACCACGACGTCGCCGGCCGACTCGGCCCGGCGCGCGATCGCTTCGGCGATCGCCGGATGATCGTCGACGACCCCCAGCCTGATCATCGCTCCACTCTACGTGGCGCCGCCCCCGTTCGTCGGCCGGCTTCAGCGGTCGGTGGAGGTCGGTCCCGGACGAAGCCCCGCAGCCGGCGGTGACCGCCGACACCACGAGCCCTGCAACCTCTTGACGGGGGCCCGACGCTGCGGCATCGTCCGCCAACGTCGACGGCCTCGTTCATCCATTCATCGCCGCCGACCGACCGAGGTCATCGTGCGTCACCCAGCGCGTACGAGCCGCCGATCCGTTCCCGGCCGGATCCGGACGCTGCTCGCCGCCTTCGTCCTGGTCGCGACCGTCCTGCCGGCGGAGTTCGTCCCCGTCGCGCAGGCCGCCGGTCCGACGCTCGCCGCGGGCTTCACGGACGAGATCCTCGCAAGCGGCCTGAACCACCCGAGCGCGATCGCCTTCACGTCGAACGGGCGGGTCTTCGTCGCGGAACAGCGTGGCGTGGTCAAGACGTGGCCGTCGTACGCGGCCCTCGTCGCCGACCAGGCGCCGGCCGTGGCGCTCGACATCCAGGGCCAGGTCAACAGCTATTGGGATCGTGGCCTGCTCGGCCTGGCAGTCGATCCCGACTGGCCGGTCCAGCCGTACATCTACGTGCTCTATACCTACGACGCCGTACCCGGCGGCAGCCCGCCGCGGTGGAACGACCTGTGTCCGGGCAGCCCGGGTCCGGGCTCGACGACGGATGGCTGCGTCGCGAGCGGCCGCATCGACCGGGTCCAGATGGACACGACCTCCGGCATCGCCACGGGATCGACGACCCATCTCATCACGGATTATTGCCAGCAGTTCCCGAGCCACTCCGTGGGCACGCTCGTCTTCG
>DASVIK010000287.1:0-2692 GCA_036382135.1 Candidatus Limnocylindrales bacterium
CAGGTGCTGGGAACGACGGCGGGAAACGCGGTCGAGGTGCGCGAGGCCATCGCGTACCTGGCCGGCGAGGAGGTGCCGGATGGCTCGGCGGGCGGCCCGGTCGGGCACGCGCCCGGCCCGGGAGGGCGAGAGGCCCGCCAGCACGAGGTGACGATGGCGCTCTCCGCCGAGCTGCTGGTCACCGGCGGGCTGTTCACGACGGTCGCCGATGCGCGGATCGCGTGCGAGCGTGCGCTCGCATCGGGCGCCGCGGCCGAGCGGTTCGCCCGCATGGTGGCCGCGCTCGGGGGGCCGGCCGACCTGCTGGAGCGCCCGGACGCGTACCTACCGCTGCCCGAGGTCACGCTGGCCGTCCACCCGTCGCGGGCGGGATTCGTCGTCGCCGAGGATGCACGGGAGATCGGCGTCGCGATCGTCGGGATGGGCGGCGGACGCGTGCGGGCGGACCAGCCGATCGACCACGCCGTCGGCTTCACCCAGGTCGCGCAGATCGGAGCCGCCGTCGGGCCGGACCGGCCGCTCTGCCTCGTGCACGCACGCACACCGGGCCAGGCGGAGGCTGCAGCTGCCGAGGTGCGGGCCGCGATCACGATCGGCGACGAGCCGCCACCGCCCGCTCCCGTCGTGCTCGAGCGAATCGCCCGGTAAGGCCCCTGGGTCAGCGTCCAGCGGCGAAGCCGGACCGCGATCTGCTCAAAATGGTCGCCTGACGAGCCGTATGCACGGTCGCCCGTCCGTGGGACCTCGACCAGTCGATCAGATGCTCGCCTGCCCAGCGATCTGACAGGATCGACCTGCCCATCCAGGGCGGAATCGCGGCCCGGAACTGTGTCGGGGTCTCCGGCTACGCCCGGAGTCGCCATACGGTTCGTCACACGAGCATTTGAGAGGATGCGGCCGCACTCCGCGAAGATGCCGGCGAACTGGTCCATACGGATGGACGCCTGGTCGGCGAGGCCCTGAACAGCGTCCTCGATCACCGACCCCTCTCACTGGCGGTGATAATGCGCCCGGGCGGGAGTCGATCCTGAGCTCGGGAGGCACGTCGAGCCGATGCAACACCTCGTGGCGTGGCGGACACTCTCCGCCCTGGCCGTTGCCGTCGCCGTCGCAGGGTGCGCGACCGTCTCTCCGCCTCCACCTCCGTCGGCGTCCGCAGGCCCATCCGCGATGCCAGCACCGACGGTCGTCTCCACCCCATCAACATCGCCGGAGCCGTCCCGGGCAGCAGCGCCGTCTGCCGCCGCTGCCGACGTCGCAATGTCGGACGTGCCACGCGCCGCGGCAGCGCCGGCCGAGGCAAGGAAGGCCTCGGCGGCCATCAACGCTCTTGGCCTCGACCTCCTCGGGCGCGCCGGCAAGCCTGGCGCCAACGTGGTCCTCTCGCCCGCCAGCATCGCGATCGCGCTGGCCATGGCGCGCGCCGGAGCGCGGGGGGAGACGGCCGCCCAGATGGACAAGGTCATGCGGTCCGCGGGAGCGGAGAGCCTTGCGGCGGCGATGAACGCACTCGACGCGGCCCTCGCCACGCGGAGCGGTTCCTTCAACGACCAGGACGGCCGCCCGCTTGAAGTCACCCTGCGGGTCGTCAACGCGACATTCGCCCAGCAGGGGATGCCGATCGAGCCGTCGTTCCTCGACGCGCTCGCAGCCCGCTTCGGGACGGGCGTCCGGCTGGTTGACTACGAGGCCGATCCCGAGGCCGCCCGCCAGGTGATCAACGCCTGGGTGAATGGTCAGACGGCGGGGCGAATCCCCGAGCTGCTCAAACCCCCCAACGTGACAATCGCGACACGCATCGCGCTCGTCAACGCGATCTACCTGAAGGCGCCCTGGCTCAACCCCTTCGCGCCGGACCAGACCGCCCCGGGCCGCTTTACCAGGGCCGACGGATCGCGCGTCACGGTGCCGATGATGCACCTGGAAAGCACGGGTCTTGGCCCCAACTTCCCGGCCGCGATCGGCGCCGGCTGGCGCGCGGTGCGGATGCCCTACCTGGGGTCTCAGTCCACGCTGTCTGGTTCCGACGAGCTCGCGATGACGATCATCGTCCCCGACGATCTGGCGGCCTTCGACCGGCAGCTGACCGCGGCGAAGCTGGCCGACCTCACGAGCACGCTGGACGACGGCGGCCTGCTCGACTCGCGCAAGGTCGACCTGACGCTTCCGCGCTTCTCGATCGAGTCGAGGTTCGATCTCATGGAGGCTCTGAGCGCGTTGGGAATGCCGCTCGCCTTCGATCCAACCCGGGCCGACTTCACCGGGATCGCGACGCTGCCATTCGGGCTCTTCATCAAGGCGGTCATCCACCAGGCGAACATCGACGTCAACGAGAAGGGCACCGAGGCGGCCGCCGCGACGGCCGTGCTGGGCATGACCGGCGGGCCGGGCGACACGTCCAAGCCTGTCATCATCCGCGCCGACCGCCCCTTCCTCTTCGTCCTGACCGACGTCCCGACCGGCGCGGTCCTCTTCATCGGGCGGGTGGCGGACCCGTCGGTGAAGTAGTGGCGGCCCACGCGGAGGGGTCGGTCGGCGGCCGGAGCGCGGTCGCAGCGCCGATCAGCCGGGAGCGCCGCCGTCCCTGCGGAACAGGACCTCGGCGCCGATCGGGCGAAATCCGGCGGCGAGGACGGCGCGGAGCGATGCGATGTTGCCGGGCGCGACCTGCATGAAGACCCGCTCGCCGCGC
>DASVIK010000288.1:0-1877 GCA_036382135.1 Candidatus Limnocylindrales bacterium
TCATTCGCCACATCAACTGCCTGTGGTCCGGCAACCTGGACGTCTGCGAGAAGCCCGCGCAGGACACCTGGGAGTTCGTGGGTCCGGTCGTCGTACCGGCACCCTGACCGCCCCGAGCCCTGGTTCAGGGCGACGGAGGGGCGCCGCGCATGGTCGCCGCGGCGATCACGAAGCCGGCAACGACCGTGACCGCGTACGTGACGCAGTAGACGCAGATCGCGTGGATGACGAACAGCTCGAGGTACGTCAGCCCGGCCACGACGAAACAGCCGAGGAGCCCGAGCCCGTAGGCGCCGACGAGCGCGCGCCGATCCTCGGTCCGCCACCAGGCCACCGAGAGCCCGACGAGGACGACCGAGAAGGCGACCCCGAAGAGCGCGACCGGGATGCCGAACAGCACGCTGTAGGTGGAGGCGGCGACGTCCTCGCAGCCGTGGATGGGCCCGCATGCCGGCACCTCGCCGAGGAGCTTCGTGGCGGCCAGGTAGGCGGCGGCGGCGAGCCCGACGATCGCCAGGATCGTCATGGCGAGCCCGGAGCGGCGGGTCACGGTGCTGCGGAGGTCCCCGCCGACGGGGAGGGCGAGCCCGGGGCGCCACTCGGCACCGGCGATCCGCTCGGGACCGCGGCCGCGATGAGCGCCGCGATCGTCGCGTAATCCTTGAGGCCGAGCACCTGCTTGCCGTTGATGAACGACGTCGGTGTCGAGGTCACGCCGGCCTTCGTTCCCGCGGCCGTCTCGGTGACGACGGCGGCGCGGATCGACTGGTCATCCAGGCACGACTGGAACGCGGCGTGGTCGAGGCCCAGCAGATCGGCCATGGCCAGGAGCCGGTCCCGGGTGAACGCGCCGCCGTTCTCGGTGGCGCCCTGATTCGAGAACAGGGTCTCGTAGAAGTCCCAGAAGTGGCCCTGCCGGTCGCCGCACCGTGCCGCGACCGCGGCGTCCGTCGATTCGTCGGGGTTGTGCCCGCCGCCGATGAAGGAGAAGTCATGCGCGACGAGGCGCACCGTCCCCTTCGCGACGAGGTTCGTGATGACTTGCGGCTCCACCGTCCTGGCGAACTGGGAGCAGAACGGACACTGGAAGTCGGCCCACACGTCCATCGTGACCGGCGCATCGGCCTTGCCCACGGCTCGTCCGTCGGCGAGACCGGCCGGGATCGTCAGGCTGGACCTCACCAGGCCGAGCGGATTGTCCGAAGTCGTCGGGGCGCCGGTGCTCGCGCCCGGCCGGACGACAAGGAGGACGAGGAGCGCGAGACCGATCACGACCGCGGCACCCGTGATGAGGGCGATCGGGTCCTGCCAGACCGGCCGGGACGCCTTGCGTCGGACGCGGTCGCGCTCAGCCTCCCGCTCGGCGATGCGGCGCGCGCGGCGCTCTTCGCGGTGCGACTTGGGGGCGGGCGGGCGGCGGTCCAGGGGACGTCCTCCTGTGCGTCGGTCGATGGGTCCAGGCGCACGAAGGTCGACCCGAAAGGCGCCAGCCCTTTCCGTTGAAGGTAACCATGAGGCCTCGGGCTGGCAAACGGTCAGGGGCGAGCGGCCCATCCGCACCGGGCCGACTGGCCCGTGGCCGCGCCGGCGCGCCACATGTGCGATGGCACGGCGGGCGTGCCAACCCGCGGGTGGCGGCAGGGTTGGCGGGCTTCCTCCTCCCGTTGGCACGGCCGGCGTACAAATCAGCGGGTGAGGGTCGAAAACTCGGACTTCAACCTCCCGTCGGCACGCCCAGCGTGCCAACGGCCGCACGGGACTGCCGGCTCCGGCCGGGCACGGCCTTGACCGCACCCCTGAGACTCAGTATCATCAGGACCATGACGACTGCACCGATCCTCCGCACCCTCGACGCATCCGGACATCGCCTGACCGAG
>DASVIK010000289.1:0-5417 GCA_036382135.1 Candidatus Limnocylindrales bacterium
GCAGGAGGTCTTCCTCGTCGGGTTCGAACGTGATGGCGGCACCGCCCGCGAGGGCCGCGACGTACGCGTCGGCACTGCGCTCGTCGAACTCCTCGACGGCCACGACCGCCGGCTCGACGACCTCGTCGGGTTCGGTGGCGAGGCGTGCCGAGCGCTCCCGGGCACCTTCAAGGCACGCGTCGGCGATGAGCGAGCAGATGAGGCGGATGGCCCGGATCGCGTCGTCGTTGCCCGGGATGATGTAGGCGAGCTCGTCCGGATCGACATTCGTGTCGCCCGTACCGACGACCGGGATCTCGAGCTTGAGCGCCTCGGTCACCGCGATCCGCTCGCGATGGGGGTCGACGATGAAGATCATGCCGGGCAGGCGCTTCATCTTGCGGATGCCGCCCAGGGTCGCGTTGAGCTTGTTGAGGTCCTCGGTGAGCTTGGCCGCCTCCTTCTTGGAGAGGCGCTCGAAGTCACCCGCGAGCTGCCGCGCCTCGAGCTGCTCGAGCAGGCCGATGCGCTTCTTGATCGTGATGAAGTTCGTGAGCATGCCGCCGAGCCAGCGCTTGTTCACCCACGGCTGGCCCGCGCGGGCGGCCTCCTGGGCGATCGGCTCCTGGGCCTGCTTCTTGGTCCCGACGAACAGGACCGACTCGCCACGGGCGACGGATTCACGCACGGCGTCGAGGGCGACGTCGAGGCGCTTGACGGTCTGGGCGAGGTCGATGATGTGGATCCCGTTGCGCTCCGCGAAGATGAACGGGCGCATCTTGGGATTCCAGCGGCGCGTCTGATGGCCGAAGTGGATACCGGCCTCGAGCAGCTGCCGCATCGACACGGTGGGCACGGGATAGGACCTCCTGTTCGGTTCGAACCTCCGCGGACCTCGTGCTCGGGGACCGGGCGCCGACCCTGTCGGTCACCGCGGCACCGTCCCGATCGGACCGGTCACGCGTGTGATCTCCGTCACGGCGCATCGCTGCGTTCGTGCGGGCTGTAGCCGCTCGTGCGGCGGGCGGAGTGTAGCACAGGGTCCCTTCGTACCCGGATGGGCGGGGGGCCAGGCTCGTCGCCCCGTGGCGCGTCCGCCCGGCGGGCCTTCGCCTTGTGGCCCGCCCGCCCGGCGGACCTTCTTGGTGGGCACGGCCAGCCGGGAGCACCCCCGCCGGTGATGCCTGTCGGGGCATCATCCCGAGGATCGCCAGGGCGAGCGTGCGCCGACCCACGAGTCATCCCGGATCGATGCCCTCTGGGGCATCAGCGGAGCCCACGCGACAGGGCTCGCGCTGGAGCGCACGGGTGCCCGGCGTCGCGGACGCCGGAGTCCAGTGTGGATGGAGCGCAGGTGCGGGCGGTCGACCCAGTGCCGGGAGGTACGGCGTCGATGGACGTGTGATGCCCTCCGGGGCATCAACGCGGGCTGGAATCGATCGCTTACCGAGCACGGATGGCCCGATCGCGGGCGCAATGCCCTGACGGGCATCACCTGGGGGGACGCCTTCCCCGCCTGGCCCGTTCGCCTGGGAGGAGGTCGGAGCCGGCCTCCGGGCGCTCGAAGCCGGGCGCCGGACGCCGACCGCCGGCGGCACTCAGTCCTCGAGCGCCGAGCGATGATGGCGAAGACGGACCGCTCCGCCCACCCGCACGGGCGGTTCCACCGCCACGAGATCCACCCGGAGCGGCAGCCCGGGGAGCGGCGACCCGTCCGGGAGCACGCCGGCGGCGATGAGCCGCCCGACCGCACGGCGCAGGTGAGCGCGCTTGCGCCGGTCGAACGTCTCCTCGGGGAGGCCGAAGCCGCGATCGTGTCGCCAGCGGACTTCGATCACGACGAGCATGGCGGGCGGGCCCGGGTCGAGGGCGAGGAGATCGAGCTCGCCGCGACCGACGCGGACATGATGCCCCAGGATCTGCCACCCGACGGCGACGAGACGGTCCGCGACGGCGCGCTCGGCATCGTCGCCAGCCTGTTGTTGCGCCGTTCGAGCGCCGGCCATGCCGCCACGATGTCACGCACCGCTCACCGCGCACTTAACCGTCGGGCGACTCCTCGTCATCGGCGGCCTCGTCACCCGGTCCGACCGCCTCCCACAGGACGGTCTGCTCCACGTCGGCGCACGAGGCGAACGTCAGACGGTGGATCGAGGTCGTGCCGAGCTCCCGCAGGCCGGCCCGATGCTCGGGGGCGGCGTAGCCCTTGTTGTGGGCGAGGTCGTAGCCCGGGAAGCGCCCGTCCAGCTCGACCATGAGCCGATCGCGGGCGACCTTGGCCAGGACCGACGCCGCCGCGACCGAGGCGCACAGCCGATCGCCGTCGACGACGACTCGCTGGGGCAGCGAGATCTCCGAGAGATGGAGCGACCCGTCGAACAGGAGCGCGTCGGGCCGGACCGGCAGGCGGCTCGCCGCGACCTGGGCGGCCAGAAGCGTCGCCTGGAGGATGTTCACCCGGTCGATGACGGCCGGTTCGACGGCTGCGAGCGCCCAGGCCACGGCCCGTCGGAGGATCTGTTCGGCGAGGCGCTCGCGGGCGTCCGCCTTGAGCATCTTGGAGTCGCGCAGGCCGTCGGGCAGCCAGCCGGGCGGCAGGATGACCGCGCCCACCATCACCGGGCCGGCGAGGCAACCCCGGCCGACTTCATCGAGGCCCGCCACGAGGCGATAGCCCTGGTCCCAGAAGGCCTGCTCCTCAGTGAAGTCGGGGTCGAGACGCGGCCGGTGCCAGGGCGATGCGACCGCCCGTCCACCGGGAGCGGCGGGCGCCGCGTACGAGGCTCCTCGGCGGGGAGTGGCGGGCGCCCCGAGCAATGACGCGGGGACCGTTGCGCGAAGGACCGGGCGGGCGGCGGACCGACGGGTGACGGTCGCCACGCCCGGTGGTCGATCAGGCCTTCGCGGCCGGGGTCGGGGCCTTGGCGGCCGCGGTCTTGGCCTTGGCAGCCGGCGCCTTGGCCCCCGCCGGCTTGGCCCCCGCTGCCTGTGCCTTCGGCCGGCGCTCGCGCAGCGTCGCGGCCTTGCCGACCCGCTGGCGCAGGAAGTAGAGCTGGGCCCGTCGAACCTGGCCGTGACGGACGACCTCGATCTTCTCGATGCGCGGGCTGTTGACCTTGAAGGTCCGCTCCACGCCGACGCCGCTCGCGATCCGGCGAACGGTGATCGAGCGGGCGATGCCGCCGCCGCGCAGGCGCATGAGGATGCCTTCGAAGACCTGGATCCGCTCGCGGGTGCCTTCGACGACCTTCGCGCTCACCCGCACGGTGTCGCCCGTGGCGAGCACTGGCAGGTCGGTGCGCAACTGGTCGGAGACGATCTCGTCGAGTACGTTCACGCGGCGATCCCTTCGTGGTCTGCGGCGCAGCGTGCTGCGCATGTCGAGCGTGCGGAAACGCCGCGTTCCGCGGCCGGCGCCGGAGTATAGCACGGGCTCCGACCGGCTCGGTCCGTCACGATCCCTCGTCCCGTTCGGCCGCCAGCTCATCGAGCATGCGCAGCTCGTGTGCGGTCGACGCGCGATCGACGAGGAGGTCCGGTCGCCGCTCGAGCGTCCGTCGGAGCGCCTCCCGTTCCCGCCACCGGCGGACCGCCGCATGGTCCCCGGACGTGAGCACGGCCGGCACGTCCTGGCCGTCGAACGACGCCGGACGGGTGAACTGGGGGTACTCGAGCAGGCCGGCCGTATGCGACTCCTCCGCGGTCGAGGCCGCGTCGATGGCGCCGGGCAGGAGGCGGATCACCGCATCGATGACGACGAGCGCCGCCAGCTCCCCGCCGGTGAGCACGTAGTCGCCGATCGAGAGCTCGAGATCGACCATCGAGCGGATCCGCTCGTCCACGCCCTCATAGCGCGGGCAGAGGAAGACGAGGTGAGCCGCCTCGGACAGGGACTGGGCCCGGGCCTGGCGGAACGTCTCGCCGGCGGCATCCACGAGGATCACCGTGGACTCCGGACGCCGGATCGCCGCAAGTGCGGCAGCGACGGGTTCCGGCCGGAGGATCATCCCGGCGCCGCCGCCGTACGGGTAGTCGTCGACGCTCCGGTGCTTTCCGAGACCCCATTCGCGCAGGTCGTGGACCCGGATCGCCGCGAGTCCTTGGTCCTGGATCCGCGCGGGGATGCTGCCGCCGAGAGGCGCCCCGATCATGTCCGGGAAGAGGGTCAGGACGTCGATCTCGAGGGTCATGGGCCCGTCGGCGGCTCGACGCCCGGCTCGGCGGCGGGTTCCGATGCGGCTTGCGCGGATGTCGGCGGGCGACGGCGCGGGGCCTTTTGCGCCCGTGGCGCCCTCGGCGGCCGGGGCGGCTTGGCCGGCTCGAGCGCCAGCGCGTCCACGTCCACGACGATCTCGCCGCGGGCCGGCGCGAAGATCCGGATGAACGCGCGAACGACCGGCAGGTCGAACTCGCCGTACGGTTCGCCGCGCACGACGAAGACCTCGGCTCCGCCGACGCGGTAGACGTCGTGGACGACGCCGATGGCCCGGTCCTCGAGGTCGCGGACGGTCACCCCCATGACCTCGTGCCAGTAGTACGCGCCGATGGGGAGCACGTCGGTCGTGCCGGTCACGGCCTCGAGATAGGTCTCGCGGAGGGTGTCGGCGACCGTCCGGTCCGGTACCTCGTCGAACCGCAGGCGCCAGCCCGGACCATCCGGGATGGCCTCGGCGGCCGCGATCGTCAGGGGCTCGTCGCTCCCCTCGCGATGGAGGACCGCGCCGGGAGCGAAGCGGTCCTCCGGTCGATCGGTCAGGACCTCGACCCGGACGGCGCCCCGCAGTCCGTGGACGCCCCGCACGAGGGCGACCACGAGCCGGTCCTCCGTCAGAGGATCTCGAGGGAGACGGACTCGCCGTCGCGTGCCGCGGTCACCTTGAGCAGCGTCCGGAGCGCCTTGGCGACGCTCCCGTTGCGCCCGATGACCTTGCCCATGTCGTCCTCGGCCACGTGGAGCTCGAGGACGGTCCCTTCGGGTTCACGGACGACCTCGACGGTCACCGCATCCGGGTCGTCGACGAGTGAGCGGGCGACGAACTCGACCAGTTCCTTGGCAGGCATGTCGAACTCCCTACTTGCTCGCCGGCAGGATGCCCTGCTCGAGGAACAGACGCGCCACGGTGTCGGACGGCTGGGCACCCTTGGCCAGCCACGCCTTCGCCTTGTCCGAGTCGATGACCACCTCGGCCGGCTCGGTGCGCGGGTTGTAGTGACCGAGCGTCTCGATCGATCGACCGTCGCGGGCGTTCCGCGCGTCGGCGACGACCACTCGATACGACGGTTGCTTCTTCGCGCCGACGCGCGTCAACCGGATCCGGACTGCCATGGATCCGATCTCCTCCATCCTGGGGTCGGGGTCGGCCGGCCCGAAGGCCGGCCGTCTGTCACTTGGCGACGGTCACCACGAACCGTCCGTGCGCGAGGTCGCCGCCCTGCGA
>DASVIK010000290.1:0-10131 GCA_036382135.1 Candidatus Limnocylindrales bacterium
GGTGGATTCGGTCACTCTGAGACGCGGCGCGCAAGGCTGGCCTACGCTGTCCGATGCGACCCCGCGGGGTCCTCGAGGTTGAGCCCACCGCGCGCAGGCGCCACAGCCGCACCGATGAGGACGTCGAACGACCATGACCGACCGAAGCTGGCGCCTCGTCGCCGCGACCCTCGCCGTGATCCTGGCCCTCCTCGCTGGTGCCACGATCGCGTTCGTGATCGCTCCGGGCGCCGGCTCGTCCCCCACCCCTCCGGCCAGCTTCGCCGTGGGTTCGCCGTCCGGTAGCGCCTCGCCGGGCGCGAGCGCATCGTTCACGCCGACCAGCTCCGCGGCGGCATCGGCATCGGCCCTCGCCGCCAGCGCGAGCCCGAGCCCTTCCGCGACGGCCGTGCCGATCGCCCAGGTGACGTTCACGGCCCTGAAGCTCGACCCGCGCGTACCGGCCAACGCCGGACTGCCCCGGTTCATCCTGTTCCGGAGCGACGGCCCGGGGACGGTCACCGCCCAGCTCAAGGCGATCAGCCCGCAGGGCACCACCCACATGTGCCTGCGCGCCGGGTCCAAGGACATCAAGTGCGGCGACGCGGCCAACGCCACGCTCAAGGCGACGACGACCTCGGCGCACGTGACGTGGCGGGTCAGCCTCGAGGGGACCGGCATGTTCACGCCGACGGTCGAGTTGACCGTGACCTTCCCGGCCGCCGCACCGTCGGTCACGATCGTCCACGCCCGATTCGACGGGACGGGCGCGCCCGACACGAACGGGATCCAGGCGATCTTCATGCCCCGCGCCGCCGGCAAGGCCCGGATCGTCGCGACCTGGGGGCCGGCCACGTTCAAGTACCAGATCGACGCGACGAATCAGTCGAGCGGGACGGGCAGCAAGACCCTGGCGATCGTGGTACCGGCGAGCCACACGGACAAGTCCGTTCCGGTCACGGCCGGTGAGACGTGGAAGTTCGTCTTGCAGAACACCGTCGACACCGGGACCCCGGTCATCGACATGACCGCCACGCTGAGCTGGCCCTAGCGGCGACGATCAGCCGGCCGTCGCGGCCACCTCGGCCTCGGCGACGACCCGGCCCCACGGCCGCGCGCGCAGCTCGACCCAGACGCCGGAACGCGTGTAGACATCATCGCGGCAGATCGCCAGCGCCTCCTCCGCGCTTGCCGTCCGGAAGAGCAACAGCGCGCACGTGAAGTCGGCGAAGCCACCCGCCTCGAGCAGGATCCCGGACCGGCGCATCTCCATCACCCGGGCAAGGTGCTCGGCGCGGACCACCCGGCGCGTCTCCTCTGCGTCGGGAGCGTAGGTCGCCTCGACGATGTAGAGCGTCTCGATCGCGACGCCCGGCGGGATCTCGGCGGTCATGGTCACTCCTCGTGGTCGGCGATAAGGCGGTCGGCGCCGCCGGTCGATGGCTCGTCGGCCCGATGATGCCATGCCGGGGGCGCGGTCAACCGCCCGCGATGAGCACGATCGCGGCCGCGGCCACGGCGATCCCGGCCGCATGGGCCCGGCTGACCCGCTCGTGCAGGACGATGGCTGCGAGGACGATCGTGGTGACCGGGTAGAGCGACGAGAGGACGCTCGCGACGTCGAGCCGGCCGGCCTGGGCGGCCAGGACGAAGAACCCGTTGCCCGCCATGTCGCCCACCCCGACCGCCATGGCCAGGGGCACGACCGAGCGAGGCAGCCGCCAGGCCCGTCGCGTCAGGAGGATGGCCGCGACGACGGCCACGCCCTCGAGGGCCCGGACGACGACCAGCGGGCCGAAGACGACGCCGGGCGAGAACCGCGCGGCGAACACGTTGAAGAGCCCGAACCCGATGCCGGCGAAGATCCCGAAGCGGACGCCCGCGGAGCGGTCGCCGAGCGGATCGGACGAGGTCGAGACCAGGACGACCGCGACGAGGGCGAGGCCGATCCCGGCGATCCGCCAGGGGCTCGGGAGGCCCTGGCCCAGCCAGCCGACCGTGACCGGGATCGTCGCCGCGAGCACACCCGCGATCGGGGCCACGACCGTGATCCGGCCGCTCGCGAGGCCCTGGTAGAGGCAGGCGATCCCGAGCGCCCCGGCGAGGCCGGCCAGGGCCGCCCAGCCGAGGTCGGCCGGGCCGGGCATCGGCTCGCCGCGGGCGACGGCCAGCGCGCCGGCCAGGAGCATGCCGAGCGCCTGGGAGACGAGCACGACGCCGAAGACGGGCCCGCGCCGGGTCGCCCGACCGCCGCCGAAGTCCGCGCTGCCCCAGGTGATGGCGGACAGGAGCCCGAAGACAACCGGCACGGCGGCGGGATCCACGATTCGGGCGACGACCGCGCCGGTCAGGCGGTCGCGGCGGCCGCGTCTGCGCCCGTATCGGTCGCGGTCGGACCCTCGAGCACGACGACCCGATCGGCCGCCGCGTCGTAGCGCTCCGAGGTCGTCAGGTAGATGACCTGGAAGTCGCCGATGAGCTCGTGGAGCATGTCGAGGGCCCGGGCGGCCCGGGCATCGTCGAACGTGACGAACGGGTCGTCGAAGATGAGCGGTGGCCGCCGGTCCCCGGTCACCAGCCGGACCAGGCCGAGGCGGGCGGCGAGGTAGACCTGGTCGAGGGTCCCCTGGCTGAGCGTCGACACGTCCACCCAGTCGTCCTTCTCCGGCGCGAAGACCTCGATCGCGAGCGAGCGGTCGTCGACCCGGACGCGCCGGTAGCGGCCGCCCGTGATGCGCGCGATGTCGCCGACCATCCGCTTCTCGAGGAAGCGCGTCGCCGTTCGCATCGTGGCCTGCTCGGCGGCCTCGATCGCGGCGAAGGTCGCGGTGTAGACCCGCGAGCGACGCTCGAAGCCGGCCAGCTGCTCGCGCCACCCGGCGAGGCGCTCGGCCTCACCGGCCACCTGCTCCGCATCGACGCCATTCGCCTCGACCCGGGCGCGGGCGCCGGCCTCGTCGTCGCGGGCCCGTTCGAGCGCGGATTCGCCGTCGCGGACGACCGTCTCGAGGCGCTCTCGTGCGCGCGGCTCGCGGGCGATCGGCCCGAGCTGCTCGAGCGCGCCGGACTTCTGGGCGATCTCGAGGGCGGCCGCGTCGCGCAGCTCGGGCAACGCTTCGGGCGGCTGCTTGCCGACCAGCCCCTCCAGCCCGGCCGTCATCGTCTCGATGCGCGCGACATGGGCCTGTTCGGCAGCAAGGAGGGCCTCGGCCGAGGCGAGGTCGGGCAGGTCGACGGCGGCGAGCTGCGTCTCCTGATCCGCCAGCGCCTGCTTGAGCTCCTCTTCCATCTGCGAGCGGCCGCGCAGGCGTCGGTCGATCTCCGCGCTGGCGAGCTCCTTCTGGCGCCGCAGGTCCTGGGCGATCGACGCCTGGCGCCGGGCGAACAGCGCGATGACCCCGCCCAGCACGACGAGCGCCGCGCCGACCGGGACGAGGATCTGCACGCCGCTCAGGACGATGGCGCCCAGGGCGGCCAGGATGACGCCGACGACGACGAGGAAGATGGCCAGGCCGGCGGTGATCCGCCAGGTGGGCTCCGGCGCCTCCAGTTGGTACTGCACGTCGCCCTCGCCGGCGAGCCGCGCCGTGAGGTCGCGCACCGTCGCGTCGAGCCCGCGGAGCCGGACGACGACCTGGTTCAGCACGGGCAGCGAGTTCGGGGACGGGTGGCTCGTCGTGAGCGCCGCGATGTCGTCGCGCATCTTGACGGCGCGCCGGAACCGCTCGAAGCGCTCCTGGGCCTGGGCGGCCTCGGCGATGAGCCGCTCCGCCTGGCGCGCCTTCTCGAGCATCGCCCGGTCCTCGGCCAGCGTGCCGTCCACCTCGACCCGCCGTTCCCGGGCCCCGGACAGGACGTCCCGGTCGCGCTCGAGCTGCACCAGCGCGGCCTCGCCCTGATCGACGATCGTCGCGGATCGCCGGACCGCCTCCTCGGCCACCTTGAGCCGGCCGGGGTTCTTGTCGCCGCCCTTGGTCAGGTCCTTGATCGCCCGATCGAGCTTCTTCTTGGCCGCGGAGGTGCCCCGGTCCGCACCGCTGATCGATGCCTGGAGGCGGTCGTGGAGGTTGGCCTCGTCGCGGTCGAGCTGCTCCAGCTCGTGATGGCGGACGGAGGCCGTGGAGCGGAAGAACGGCTCGGTGGGGATGCCGGTCAGCTCGGCGATGCGCAGGTCGGCCTCGGCGGGGTCCGTGGTCACGGCGCCGTCCACGACGAGCCGGACCGTGCCCTTCGCGCCCCGGAACGACTTCTCGAGCTCGCCCGTGTGGACGCCGTCCTCGTCTTCCGTCTCGAACTCGAGGCGGATCCACGGGCGAGCCTCCTCGTCCGCATCCCACGCCCGGATCGCGTCGAGATCGGCATTCGCGGAGGTCACCTTGCGGGTCAGCGCGAGCTCGATGATCCGCTGGATGGTCGACTTGCCGGCCTCGTTCGGGCCGCGGACGACGGTCACGCCCGCGGCCAGCGCGATGTCGAGGTCGCGATGCCGGCCGATGTCGCGTGCCTGGAGGCGGGTGATCCTCACAGGGTCACCTCGTGGCCGGCGAGGAGCAGCCGGCCGAGCCTGAGCACGTCGCGCGCCTCGGCGGCGTCGGCGCTCCGGCCTTCCGCCTCGGCCGCCGCGATGCCCGCCTCCGTGTCGCGGATGAACGCGCCGAGGATCGTGTCGGCCGGCGGGATGGCCGTCCCCGACAGGGCGGCGATCGAGCGGTCGCGGACGCGGACCTTGAGGAGGCGCGGCGCGAGCGCCGCCTCGACCTCGTCCGTGTTGACGTCGAGCTCATCCGGCTTGACGCCGGTGATCCGGACATCGAGCACGCGGTCAGGATCGGCCAGGGCGATGAGTCGCTCGATGAGGGCGGGCTGCCCGGCGATCGTCGCGGCATCGACGTCGAGCTTCTCGAAGACGGTCCGGCCGACCTGGCGCTGCTCGACGGTGACCGATCGCGCGCCGTCCGCGGCCATGTCGAGGGTCACCAGCAGGGCCTTGCCCGCGCGGTCCTGGTCGAGCGCCACCGGCTCGGGTGCACCCGGGTAGGCGTACGTCACGGTGCCGGCTCGCCCCTCGAACGCCGAGTGCCAGTGCCCGAGCGCGAGGTAGTCGAGCCCCGAGGCCGCGATCTCGTCGGCCGTGAAGACGACGTCGTCGTGGTCGGTCCGGCCGGCGATGAGCAGGGAACCGTGGATCATCCCGATCCGCCAGGTCCGGGCTCCGGGAGCGGCATGGAACCCGGCCAGCGGGCTCATCGGAGCGCGCTTGGTCGCGAAGACCCGGCCGTACACGACCGCATCGACGATCGGCAGGTCGAGCTCCGGCGCCTCGGGCGTCAGGACCGTGATGAGCTCGTCGGCGGCCGCCACCCCGGCGATGGCGGCGAGGTCGTGCGCCCGGTAGATCGAAGCGCGGTCGTAGACGTCGTGCGTGCCCGGGAGGATGACGGTCCGGATCCGCGCGTCGGCGAGACGCTTGAGCTCACCCGCGACGCGCTCCACCGAGCGCCTGGGCTGGGTGTTCGAGTCGAACAGGTCACCCGCGACGAGGAAGAGGTCGACCTTCTCGGCGAGGGCGAGATCGACCGTGGCCCGGAACGCCGCGAACTGGCGCTCGCGTTGCGCCGTCGCCTGGTCGCCCAGGTCGGTGTGGCGCGCCCCGAGGTGGACGTCCGCGGTGTGGACCAGGCGCAGCACGCTGGGCGTCGTCTCCCTCCGTCGGCGGTCGGGCTACGGTAGCCGGCGCCGCAGCCTACCGCCGTCGCCGAGGCCGCCGCGGAGGCTGGGCTTCGTGCTCGGACGGATGCGAGCGAGGAGCCCCCTTGCCCTCGCCCGCTGGCCCAGTCTCGACCGGCATTGTGACAGGTTCACCGGCGCGACTGCCTGCTCTGGTGCGGACCCGTTGCCCCACGGAGCCGTCGAGACGTGGCGCACGGCCCACTTTCGGATCCGGTGCTATCCTGCGCCGCACAGATACCGGTGCGCCCCGTTCAAGGGTCCTCGACATCGGCACCCGGGGTCACGCGGTTCCTGCCCTCCCCCGCAGCCCTTCGGTCGACGTCGAACCTTGTCGGGACGCCCCGCCGAGCACATGGGCTTTGGGAGGCGACTCTTCCGTGACGTATTCCGATCGGCCGATCAACTGCGTGGACTGCGGCGTCGAATTCATCCACTCCGCCGCGGACCAGGAGTTCTATGCGCAGAAGGGGTTCGTCTCGGACCCCAAGCGATGCACGAGCTGCCGAGCCAGCCGACGTGCCGCGCGCGAAGGTGGCTACGACGTCCGTGAGATCGGCGGCCCCCGGGGCTACGAACGATCCGACGACCGGCCGAATCGCGAGTACTTCGCGGTGATCTGCAGCTCCTGCGGGAACCAGGCACAGGTGCCGTTCAAGCCGCGCATGGACCGGCCCGTCTACTGTTCCGACTGCTTCCGGACCGTCAAGCCGAGCTGATCGACCCGGCCTCGGCCGCGTCGCGCATCGCGCTTCGCGGCGACTAGACCCGGAAGACGTCTCCGGCGTGGAGGCGCTCCCTCCGGCGGCCCCGCCACACAGTGACCCGGGCGGGCCCATGGACCTGCCAGCTGCCGTTCCGCCCCACGATGGCCATGCCCTCGTCGATGCCCAGGACGGCGGTGCCCCGCGGCGCCTGGAGCGCCAGGAGCGCGGCCAGTGGCTCGGGCATCCGGTCGTAGAGCGGCAGGACGGCGATCCCCTCGACCACCGCGAGGCCGGCCTGCCAGCGGAGCGGCCACGGGAGCAGCCCGCCGCGGAGGGCCATCACCCGGTCGACCAGGGCCATCGCGCCGCCTGAGCAGCCGGCGATCAATGCACCCCGGCCGTGAGCGGCCACGATCGCCGACCAGACCGCGCTCCCGGCGAGCGCGTCGAGCATCTGTCCCGGCTCGCCGCCCGCCAGGTACACGACGTCCGCCTCGCCGATCGCCTGGGCGGACGCGTCGTCGTCGGCGGCCCGCCGGTCGCGGACCGGGATCACCTCCACCTCGGCGCCGAGGGTCCCGAAGTGCTCGATCCCGCCGGCCGCCCAATGCTCGAAGTCCGGTCCGTCGGCGGGGAAGGCGGCGGTCGGCACGATGACGACGCGCGGTCGGCGACGGCCGGTGATCGCGAGAAGATCGGCATCGAAGTCGGCCATCGCAGGCAGGAAGGCGCCGGCGCCGACGAGCGCCACGGGTCCGGACACCGTCCGAGTCTAGTCGTCTTGCCCCGCCGACCCCTGCGCGTCACCATGGCGCCCACATGTCAACGGGAGCCACGCACGGATCGGGGTCGCCCACCCGGACCCCGGAGCCGGATCCATGAGTCGTCGCCAGCGCTGGACCATGCTCGCGGCGATCCTCGGGTCGGCCTCCGTCTTCCTCGATTCGACGGTCGTCAACGTCGCCCTGTTCAAGATCGGCAAGGAGCTGCCGGCGTCGGTCTTCGGGGTCCTCGAGGGCCAGACGTACATCACGAGTGGATACCTCGCGACGCTCGCCGCCCTCGTCATCCTGGCCGGCGCCCTGGCCGACTACTTCGGTCGGCGGCGGGTCTTCACGATCGGCCTGGCTTCGTTCGGGTTCGTCTCGATCCTGTGCGGCCTGGCCCCGAGCCTCGAGCTCCTGGTCGTGTTCCGGGTCCTCCAGGGCGCGACCGGCGCGCTCCTCGTACCGTGCTCGCTGTCCATCATCACCGCCACGTTCGATGGGCCGGCTCGCGGCCGGGCCTTCGGGATCTGGGCGGCCGCGACGTCCGCCACGTCGATCCTGGGCCCGCTCGTCGGCGGGGTCTTCGTCGACACCCTGACCTGGCGACTCGCGTTCCTCATCAACGTCCCGATCATCCTCATCGCGCTCTACGCCACCCGCCGCCACATGGCGGAGTCGCGCGACGAGGAGTCGCCCGGCCGATTCGACTGGCTCGGCGCCCTGGTCGTCGCCCTGGCGGTCGGCGGTCTCGCGTTCGGGGCCATCCGCGGTCAGGACAAGCAGTGGCACGATTCGCTTGCCTTCGGCGCGCTCGCCATCGGGATCGTCGGCGCCATCGCGTTCCCGATCCTCATGGCCCGGCGGGCCAACCCGCTCGTCCCGCTCACCCTCTTCCGGTCGCGGGACTTCTCGATCATCAATCTTTCGACATTGCTCATCTACGGGGCGCTGTATGTCACGTTCGGCTTCCAGACCCTGTTCATGCAGGGCGTCCTGGGCTACAGCGCGCTCGGGGCGGCCCTCACCGGCCTGCCGTCCGGGCTCATGCTCACGTTCCTGTCCACCCGGGTGGGAACGGTCGCCGGGCGGATCGGCGCGCGCGGCTTCCTCGTGGCCGGGCCGATCCTCATGGGCGTTGGACTGCTCTGGTACGCCCGCGTCCCCGTCGACAGCGTCCCGTGGAGGCCGGACACCGGGGGCCTCGTCCCACCCCTCTCGATGTTCGTCGACATCCTGCCCGCGGTCCTGCTCTTCGGACTCGGCATCTCGCTCGTGGTCGCGCCGCTGACGACGACCCTCATGGGCTCGGTGCCGGTCCGCAACTCCGGGCTCGCCTCGGCGATCAACAACGCGATCTCACGGGTCGGCCAGCCGCTCCTCGCGGCCGTCATCTTCATCGTCATCAGCGGCACGTTCTACGCGACCCTCGCCCGGCAGGTCCCCGGTCTGGACCCGAATTCGACGACGATCCGGCACGACATCCAGCCCCTGAATCAGCCCGTCGCCGGCGTCTCGCCCGAGCTCGTCATCGCGAGCCGGGCGGCCTCGACCGATGCGTTCCACCTCGCCGCGCTCGTCGGTGCAGGGCTGCTTTTCGGAGGTGCGGCGGTGAATCGCGTGGGCCTGTCCGCACGCCGTCCGGAGACAAACACCTGAAACCCCTGTCGCGCGGGCTCACAGGTGAGTATGCTTGGCGCCGCGAGAGTGGCTGTGCCGCGCCGACGCCCGGCGCCCAGTTCGGTGCAGCTTGAACGGAGGGTCGTCATGTCCGGTCCCGGACCCGGTGAACCACAGCCCCAGCAGCCGCCGCAGTCGCCGCCGGCGCCACCGCCCGGCCCAGGGCCGGCGGCTCCACCGAGCATGCCGGCATGGACCGCGTCACTGACGTCGACCGCCCCGACGCCGGGACCGGCCGGCCTTTTCTACGCGGACGTCCCCAATCGGGTCTTCGCGTTCATCATCGACGCGATCATCGTGGGCATCGTGAGCCTCGTCATCGAGTCGGTCCTCCCGTCGGCGTCGCAGATCAACCTCAACCCGACGTCGTTCGGTGATCTCATCACGATCAACCCGATCGGCGTCCTCCTGCGGGCCGTCGTGGGCCTCGTCATCAGCGGCGGCTACTTCATCTACATGTGGACGAAGATGCGCGGCACCGTCGGCATGATGGTGATCGGCCTCCAGCTGGGCAACGAGACCGATGGCAAGAACCTCACGATGAACCAGGCGATCTATCGCTGGGCCTTCCTCTTCGGCCCGTCGTCGATCGCCGGCGCCGCGTCCGCCGCGCCGGGCATCGGCTGGCTCATCAGCCTCGTGGCGCTCATCTGGGTGATCGCGCTCATCGTGACGACGGCCCAGAGCCCCACCAAGCAGGGGCTCCACGACCGCTACGCTCACACGATCATGGTCAAGGCTGCGCGCAGCATCGGCGCCTAGCCACCCGCCGGCTCGGCCGACGCCGGGCCACACGACGATCGATCGAAGACCCCGCCGGGTGACCGGCGGGGTCTTCCCATGTCGGCCGGTCGGGCGCGAGCCGCGGGCGCGGTCGGCGGGTCGGGGCGCACGTCGGCGATACTCCGGCCCATGACGAACGACTGGGACGCCGCGACCTACGACCGGATCGCGGACCCGCAGGCGCGCTGGGGTTCCGCGGTCCTCGACCGGTTGCCGCTCCGGGGCGACGAGCGGGTGCTGGACGCGGGCTGCGGCTCCGGCCGGGTGACCGCCCAGCTGCTCGAGCGCCTGCCGGACGGCGAGGTCGTCGCCCTGGACGCGTCGCCGGCCATGGTCGAGGAGGCACGCCGGCGGTTGGGCGACGATGCCCGGCTGACGTTCGTCGTGGCCGATCTGCTCGAGCCGCTACCTGTCGTCCCGCCGGTGGACGCGATCCTCTCGACCGCGACCTTCCACTGGGTCACCGACCACGACCGCCTGTTCCGAAACCT